>JAYTYJ010000024.1:0-3718 GCA_043742445.1 Candidatus Tayloriibacteriota bacterium
CACTGCCCAACCAAAGAATTGGAAAAGTCCGTAGAAGGCAACTAAAGTAGAGCCTACCAAGACCACATTAAAAAATCGATGCCAATTTTCTTTTGTATTGAGTACAGAAGACAAAACCATAAAATACGCCCATAGATGGACGATAATCATCCACCCCTCCATTCTTTCGAAGTTTGACCATATACTTCGTAGAGGATTTAACCCAGCAAGATCTGTAAATAGAGCAATAATTGCAAAAACCGTTACTGAAATAGTAAGGATGTTGATTCGTGGTAATACACTTTTACTCGTACCCACAACATTTGTACCTTTTTCACGTAAGATAAGAATCAACCACAATGCAAAGACAATCTCAATAATAATTCTAAGCGCAAAACCCTTTCCAGATATAAAAGGAAAAAAGAGATTATTTGCTACATATAAAGGAATAAACGAACTCAGTGCTAAACCTGTAATAATCGTGTACTTAAGGAAATTATTGATTGTGGTATTGTTCATAGTAGGCAGATAATAACACAATATAAATAGAAATTCTACACAACACGAGAAGATAGCCAATAATATTAAAAAATGCTAAAATTCCCAAGCATCTAGATATACAAGAAATATGAAGGAAAGTCTGCCCACAATAACTGTGATCGGCCCTAAAAAGCTTTTCTCAATAAAAGATATAACGGAGCTCTGGAAATACAAAGAACTTCTTTATTTTTTTACATGGAGAGACCTGAAAGTTAGATATAAACAGACTATCGTCGGCGCTGGTTGGGCAATATTCCAACCTTTTGTGACTATGGTGGTTTTTTCAGTTTTCTTTGGCGGATTAGCCAAAATCCCTTCTGACGGTGTACCTTATCCAATTTTTGTTTATGTAGGCCTCATCTTCTGGCAATTTTTCTCAAGTGCATTATCTGATACAAGTAATACCCTCATTTCAAATCAAGCGATCATCACAAAGGTCTATTTCCCACGACTTATACTCCCTATCGCTTCAGTTATGACAAAGGTGGTTGATTTTGTAATCGCTTCTGTCGTCCTCGTAGGATTGATGGTCTATTATCAATATCTCCCAAACCTTGCAGGAATATTAATTCTACCACTTCTCCTTATCATCACTTTCATGACGGCGGTTGGTGGAGGTCTTCTTCTAGCTGCAATCAATGTAAAGTATCGAGATGTTCGTTATGCCCTTCCATTCCTCATTCAAATTCTTTTGTTTTTAACTCCAGTTATTTATCCAGCGAGCATTGCCGGACAATATTCCAAAATACTAGCGCTAAATCCTATGATGGGTGTCATTCAAAATGCTCGAGCGGCACTTCTCGGCACAACACCTCTTAATTGGCAGCTTCTTGAAATATCCATAATCGCATCGATTGTCCTCCTCATTGTCGGCGTTTACGTTTTTAAAAAAAGTCGAAAGATATTTTGCAGATATTGTATAAGGGAACACTTATCTTAAGATAAAATATATGACACCAATTATCGAAGTAAAAAATATAGGAAAGAAATATAAAATCGCCCATATGCGAGGTGGCTATGTTGCTTTGCGTGATGTACTCATGAATATTGCAAAGCGTCCTTTTAATTATCTTAAACAAAAGACGAAGCGAATCGTCGGAATGGAAAAGAAAGAAGATTTCTGGGCACTCTCAGATGTTAGTTTTAATGTACACAGAGGAGAAGTTATTGGTATCATCGGTCACAATGGTGCTGGCAAATCGACACTCCTAAAAATTCTTTCTCAAATTACTCCGCCGACAAAAGGGGAAATTATTGTCAGAGGAAGTCTTGGCAGTCTTCTCGAAGTCGGTACAGGTTTCCATCCAGAATTAACTGGTAGAGAAAATATTTTCCTCAATGGTGCCATTCTCAATATGAGTCAAAAGGAAATCACTTCTAAATTTGACCAGATTGTGGACTTTGCTGGTATTGGAAAATTTCTCGATACTCCCGTTAAATACTACTCAAGTGGAATGTATGTCCGTTTAGCTTTTTCTGTAGCAGCCCACATGGAGCCAGACATTTTACTTGTTGATGAAGTTTTGGCAGTCGGAGATGCTGAATTCCAAAAGAAATGTCTCGGTAAAATGGAAGAGGTAACAAAAAAAGGTGGCCGAACGATTATTTTTGTTAGTCATAATATGGAAGCCATCGCTCGCCTCTGTGAACGATGCGTCCTTCTCGAAAAAGGTTCTGTCGTTACAATTGGCCCAACTCAAGAAGTCATAAATCAATACATCCAACTCAAAGAAGCTATTCCTTCAACATATGAAAGACCGGCAGGTAAAGCGAAAGATAAGTCATATGGTTATATAGAAAGTATCCGAGTCGAAGATAGTAAAGGAACTGCAATCGATTCGATTCCAGTCGGACTTCCTTGGCAAGCAAAAGTTCGTTTTGTACTAACTGCCCCAACTCCAAGCTTTATTTTGGCAATGGGAATTCGAAATATAAATAATGTATGTGTTCGAACGACATGGAGTACATCGCAAGATTTAGAAGCTGGAACATACGAAGCTATTATCACAGATCCTAATATACATTTGAGCAGTGGAGTTTACGGTCTAAATTTTGGCCTTTCATCATTTAAAAAAGGATTTGAATCACTAGATGGCTCTTTATCAATTAAAATAACCAAAGAAGGAGCTCTGATTGATACAAACCGTGTCTTGACTGTTAGTGGTGCTGAGATTATTGTAAACCCAATGGATATTGAAATTTCAAAAATAAAATAAGACAATGAAAAGACTAAAAGACTACTCGTATAATATCGAATCACAATGGGGCGAAGATGGAATAATTGAGGAAATATTTAAAAGAGTCGGTGAAGGAAATAAGACGTGTATAGAGTTTGGTGCATATGACGGTCCACACCTCAGTAATACTTGGAATCTTTGGTTTAATAAGGGGTGGAAAGCTTTACTTATCGAAGGAGATGCTGGCCGAGCCTCTCGATTAAAAAAATATACAGAAGATCATAAAAACGTAAAAGCCCTACAAGCTTTTGTTTCTTTTCTCGGGAAAAATACCATTGATGCCATTATCGAAAGAGATTGGCCAGAAGTTAAAGGCATAGACCTCATGTCTATCGATATCGATGGTGATGATTATTATGTTTTCCAATCGATCACTAAATATAATCCTCGAGTGGTCATTATCGAATACAATCCAACAATCCCTCCAGATATGGATGTCGTTCAAAAGAATGGTCAATACTTCGGCGTATCCGCTTCAGCGCTTGTAAAACTGGCTAAACTTAAAGGATATAGTCTTATTGAAATGGTAGGAACAAATTGTTTTTTTATAAAAGATGAAGAGTACACAAAAATATACGATACGCCTTATTGTGTAGAGGATTTTTTTCCAAAAGAATTCATAACATACCTCATAAGCTCATATGGGGGCTACTCATTCTTAAGCAAAAAACCTTCCTACGATTCACTATTTCAAAAAATAAAAGTACCGGAACTACTTACAAAGGAGAAATTTATTCCTGTAGGAAATATTTTGCCACGTAAGAGCCAAGGTCTTTCACATAATATCAAAAGAATTTTATCAGCACCTAAAAAATTCCTCTCGAAGAGATTCGGAAGTAAAAAACCAGCAAGTCAACAATCCAAAATTAATACCATTTTAGAGTACAGAAATCATTTTAATATAAAAATACTTATTGAGACTGGAACATATCAAGGGATGACATTAAATACTGTAAAGCATA
>JAYTYJ010000025.1:0-10254 GCA_043742445.1 Candidatus Tayloriibacteriota bacterium
TCCTTTGCTTCTTCTGTGATCATATACTTGAAGCGTATCACTCTCTCCCACATTGTGATGAACCCTTTGGTGCCTCGAAATTTGTTAAATTGGCGCATGTGTACTCTTGATTAAAGAGTGTCATATGTATCTGAACTTGTGCAGAATGCCCTATTTCGCTGCAAAAGACTGGCTATTATCGCCGCCCTTATTAGCAAAGTAGAACGAGAAGGCTATTGATGCCAAGATCATGAAATCCTTGGGATCAACCTTGCCATAGAACAGGCGAGCAAGAAGATTGGTACGTACAATTTCTGGTTTTTCTTTGTAGTCGGCAATATCTTCGTGGATGATGATATTCTTTTTATCGAGAACGAAGGATATATCGAAGTTGCTGACAAATGACTTCACAAGTTTGGCCTATTGGCATTGCAGAGCCATTCGACTGCTCCTTTATATGCACCGAGAGTCAGGTGAAGGACAATTGCGATCTTCCTTTGAGTTCCTGGCGGTGTGTAATTTAATGTCTGCTTCAATTTTTTCTATTCTTTTTTCCATGCGCTTTGCTTTCACAAATTCGGTTACCTTCATAAGATTTATTTTGGTTAATAATCATCGACCTTTCAGGCGAGTGTGGATATCAAAAGACCCACATTTCTGTGAGTCTTTTATAGAACCCTATGTTATTTTTTAGATCAATTGACCGGCTGCAATAACGTGACGTACTAACGTATATGTATATCCCATCTCGTTATCATACCACGCTAGAACCTTTACGAGATTCCCCCCTACCACTCGTGTAAATGCTAGATCTGCTATTGATGCATGTTTATTACCCTGTATATCCGAAGAGACTAGATCTTCTTCTGTTACAGTAAATATCCCTTTCCAACGATCCTGTTCTGATGCTTTTTTTAAAATAGAATTCACTTCCTCTGCATCTGTGTCTCTTTTCGAAATAAAAGTTATGTCGACTATTGATCCTGCAACCACAGGAACACGGATAGATATTCCATCAAAAAGGCCTGAAAGGCTTGTCATCACTTTTGTCACTGCAATAGCTGCACCTGTTGACGAAGGAACGATATTTTGCGCCGCTGCTCGTCCTTCTCGCATATCTTTTTTGCTTGGACCATCGACAATAGCCTGACTAGCTGTATATGCATGAACAGTATTTAAAAGTGCTTTTTCAACCCCCAAAGCTTCATCAAGGATAGCTAAAAGTGGACTTCCTGCATTTGTCGTACAGCTAGCATTTGAAGAAATCTGGCATGTTCCTAATTTTTCTTCATTCATTCCCATGAGAACTGTTTCACCTTTTATGACTGACATACTGTCATCTTTGATTGGCGCTGTGACCACAACTCTTTTTGCTCCTGCGACGATATGGGCTTGTGCTTTGTCCGAAGAAGTAAAAAGCCCTGTTGACTCTACGACGATATCTATATCAAGATCTTTCCATGGTAACTTTGTTGGATCTTTTTCACTTATATATTTTACACCATCGAGGGTGTACGAGCTTTGACCATAAACAGAGTCATATTTTAAAAGATATTCAACATTTTCTATTGAAGTCAGATCATTAACTGCGACTACTTCAAGTTCTGGACTTTCTTTTGATAATTTATAAAAAGCGCGACCGATCCTTCCAAAACCATTAATAGCAACTTTTATCTTTCTCATAAATTAGGATTTAAATTATTAAAGTGATGTTATTATAATACATGCACCATGAAAAATCCATCAGATTCAGAACTTGTAGGACAATGCTTGGATGATAAAAGCGAAGCTTTTGCTGTATTGGGATGGAGTATTTCTTTCGATCTTTCTAGCCTTTGGAGTTTCAGCTTTTATTGGTATAGTATTTGGATATTATCCGGCACGTCGTGCATCACGACTTAATCCAATAGAAGCGTTACACTATGAATAAAAAAAATATAATTATTGTTGGGGGAGGTTTCGGTGGAATTTATACTGCTTTGCATTTAGTAAAGATCTTTAATAAAGAAGATGTAAATATAACTTTAATCAATAAATCTAATTTCTTTCTTTTTACTCCCCTTTTACATGAAGTAGCAACCGGCGGCTTGAGTCCAGATAGTATTATTGAATCAGTACGAGAAGTTTTTCGAGGAACTTGTGTCAATATAATCGAAGATACGGTGATTGAGATTTCTACTCAAGAAAAAAAAGTAAAAACAGCTACAACTTCTTTTATATATGACTATCTTGTTATTTCGACTGGTGCGGAAACAAACTTTTTTTGTACAGAAGGGGTAAAAGAACATGCATTTACATTGAAAAATCTTTCCGATGCTATAACGTTGAGAAATCATATTTTGGCTACATGCGAAAAAGCTGTTACTACAAAAAATAAAGATCTGCTTGCGGTGGGTATTGTTGGTGCTGGACCTACAGGAGTCGAGCTAGCCGCAGAGCTTTTGGAATATATGCAACATACTATTTGTATGTATTATCGAAATTCTGGATTTAAAAAAGAGGATATTAAAATAAATCTAATAACCACAACTCCCGATATAATTTCACAGTTTCCACCCGACATGAGAGAAATCGCAATGAATCAATTGAAGAAAATAGGTATTAACATACTTACAAATGCTATCGTCACGAAAGTTGATCAAAATATGCTTATATTCAAGGATGGAACGAGTCTAAAAGCTCATACATTGGTCTGGGTAGCTGGAGTTACTCCGACACTTTCAGAAATAAAGGGCATTGTAGTCGGTCAAAAAGGTAGAATGGATATTCAGAAGACTTTGCAAGTAATAGAAAATCCTGAAATTTTTGCTCTTGGGGATGCAGCTGGAACAGGACCTATGCTTGCTCAAGTTGCTGTACAACAAGGAAAGACAGTCGCAGAAAATATTTATGCCTTGGTAAAGGGTAATAACCTTATTGATTTTGAATTCAAACAAAAAGGCCTGCTTATCTCTATCGGGCAGTGGTTTGCTATAGGAAATTTCTTTGGTCTGACGTTTAGTGGGAGAATAATGTGGTGGATTTGGAGAACAGCTTATCTCTTTAACTTTCTATCTTGGAGAAAGAGATTTGAGATAGCTGGAGAATGGACTACTAATCTTTTCTATCCAAGAGATATTACATATTTGAAATAAATAATTAGGTAAAACAAAAAAGAGCCTCTAGGGCTCTTTTTTGTTTATACTTGTTTATTATTCTTAATACATTTCATCTTCTTTTGGTTGAACTTCTGCAATCATTCTTTGCTTTGGACTTCCAGCAAATCCTGAGCCTGCTGGGATGAGACGACCAATGATAACGTTTTCCATCAAACCAACTAGATCATCCTCGCTACCTCTGACTGCGGAGTTTATAAGTACTCGAGTCGTATGTTGGAATGAAGCTGCTGAAAGGAATGATTTTCGTGAAAGTGAAACTTCTGTAATTCCCATCACGACCGGTTCGGCTTTTGCTGGTGAGCCACCATTTTCTTTTGCTGCAGCATTTTCTTCTTGTAGTTGTAGATCATCAACTATTGCTCCTTCCGCAAGATTTGTATTTCCAGATTGAGTGACTTTTCTTCTTGAAAACATCTGCTTTACTATAATCTCAATATGTTTTCGAGCTACAGTTTCTCCCTGAAGTTCGTAAATCTTACCGATTTCACCGATAACATAGTTCTTTGCCTTTTCTGCACCAGCATATTCGAATTTTTCATCGATATCCGCTGATCCGTCAGTTATGATATCTCCTTTATTGACTTTGTCTCCTACTTTAACGAAAGGAACTCTCTTAATGTTAAATAGATATTCAACTTCACTTACCCCTTTACCTTTAGCTCGATCTTCAAGTTCCGGCATGATCTTGATAACTTTTTCTTTTCCAAGATCTTTAACTTCAGTAACTGTTCCAGAAATTGTAGCTATAACGGCTGGGTTTTTTGGACGTCTCTTTTCAAATATTTCTTCGACTCGAGGTAGACCTTGAGTAATATCTCCACCAACTGAAGCAGTTCCTCCGGCGTGGAAAGTACGCATAGTCAACTGTGTTCCAGGTTCTCCGATAGCTTGTCCAGCTACAGTTCCTACTGCTTCACCAATATCTACGAGTTTATTATTTCCAAGATCAACTCCGTAACATTGCGCACAAACACCACTTAAACTCTTACACGAAAGTGGAGATCGGACATGAACATCAGTTACCCCAGCATCTTCTACCTTTTGTGCTTCTAGTTTTGAAAGGAGATGATTCTTTTTAAATAGAACTTTCCCATCTGGACCTGCGAGATCTTCAGCAAGTACTCGCCCTCGAATATTTTTTGAAAGAGGAATATTGATACCTGATGCTGTTTGCTTTTTAACAATGATAAAATCTTTTGATCCACAATCATCTTCATTAACCATAACATCTTGAGCTACGACGAAGAGTTTTCGAGTCAAGTATCCAGCTTTGGCAGTGTTGAGTGCTGTGTCGGTCAGACCTTTTCTAGATCCGTGAGTGGTAATGAAGTACTCGATTGGAGTCAAACCCTCCTTAGAACATGAAAGAATTGGAAATTCGATCGTTTCTCCGGATGTCGATGCAATCAATCCTTTCATTCCGGCCATCTGTGTGATTTGAGAATATGATCCTCGAGCTCCAGAATTTACCATGTCATACACAGACCCCATTTTATCTAGAGAAGCTGGAATAAGTTTTTCAACATCATTTTTTGCTTTGTGCCAGATTTCGATATTTTTTCGAAGTCTTTCTTCATCTGTTAAGAGACCTTCACTAAACTGACTCATTACCTCTTCTGATTTAACTTTTGCAGCACTAATCACAGCTTTTTTACCTTCTGGAATTACAACATCATCTATACCCCATGTTGTTCCTGAATGAGTAGCATACTTGAATCCAAAAGTTTTAATACCATCTAGAATTTCAGGTATCTTTGCTATACCATGAGAGATGATCAATTCATCTATAATAGCTGAAAGTTTCTTTCGATCAATCTCTTTGTTAATAAATGGATAATCAGAAGGAAGCATGTTGTTAAAGAGGATTCTTCCTGTTGTTGTCTCAAAAAGCTTACCTTCAAATTCCTTAAACTTCTCTCCATCACCTGGCAATACTTTTATCTTTGATCGATATCCGATAACTCCAAAGCTATGAGCTGTAATCACTGCATCTGGACTTTCAAAAATCTTTCCTTCACCTATATCACCGTCAACAGTCTTTGTAACCCAGAAACATCCTAATACGATATCGAGAAGTTTAGCTACGATTGTAGGGTCTCCGTTTCCTGGCTTTAGGATATTTTTATTTGAAGCCATAATCATTTTTGCTTCGAGTTGCGCTTCAACTCCAAGTGGAACGTGGACTGCCATCTGGTCTCCGTCGAAATCAGCATTGAAAGCTGTACATACTAGTGGGTGAACTTGGATAGCATTTCCTTCGATGAGAGTGGGTCGGAAAGCTTGAATACCAAGTCTGTGAAGTGTAGGGGCTCGGTTTAGAAGTACATATTTTCCATCGATAACTTCTTCAAGAATCTCCCAGACTTCTTTTGATCCTTCATCAATGAGCTTGCCGGCTCCTCGAATGTTAAAAGCCAATTCCCTTTTCAAAAGTCCTGAAATAACGAAAGGTCGGAAAAGTTCCAAAGCCATATGCTTTGGTAGTCCACATTGATCAAGCGCAAGTTCTGGTCCAACCACGATTACAGATCGTCCTGAGTAATCTACTCGCTTTCCAAGCAAGTTTTGTCGGAAGAGACCCCTCTTACTCTTTAGATTGTCTGAAAGGGACTTCAACGCTCGTTTTTGAGCTTGTATAGCTGCAGCACCTGTAGCTGCTCCATGTCTAATAGAGTTATCAATAAGCGCGTCAACAGCTTCCTGGAGGATTCTTTTTTCATTTCGAAGAATAACATCTGGGGCATCTATTTCTTTAAGCTTCAATAGACGATTATTTCGGTTAATAACTCTTCGATAAAGGTCGTTTACATCTGATGTAGCATATCTACCGCCATCAAGAGCCACCATAGGTCGAAGTGCTGGTGGGATAACAGGAATTCGTGTAAGGAACATCCATTCAGGTCTAGTTTTTGACTTGATCATTGATTTGATCAAAGAAATTCTTTTAGAAAGCTTTTCCTTTTCTAATGAACTTGCTTTCTGTATTTCTTCTTCAAGATTTTTATGAAGTTTTTCAAGATCAGTTTTCTTCAAAATTTCAAAAATAGCTTCAGCTCCGATATTTGCTTCGAAGATAGCTCCATATTTCATTGAATATTTATGATACTGAACTTCATCCATCACAAATCCCGGTTCTAAACTCTCGATCTCTCGTCTAGCAGTAAGAACAAGTTCTTTCAAAGCATCTTTTGTCTTTTCGTCTTGAGCTGCTTTTACCTTTGTCTTGAATTCTGATTCAAGTTCCTTGAGAAAGCCATCCTTTTCTACTTGATGAACTTTTGTAACTATATATCCAGCAAAGTAAACCACTTTTTCTAGATCAGAAGTAGTCATTCCAAGAACCAAACCGATTCGTGAAGGCATTGATCGTAAGAACCAGATATGTGCTACAGGCGTAGCTAGCTCGATGTGACCCATTCGCTCTCGACGAACAATAGATCGAGTGATTTCCACTCCACATTTTTCACAGACAATGCCCTTATATCGAATACCTCGATACTTTCCACAGTAACATTCATAGTCCCGATCAGGACCGAATATTTTTTCATCAAAAAGCCCGCTCTTTTCAGATCTCTGAGTTCTGTAGTTTATAGTCTCTGGTTTTGTAATTTCACCGAAAGACCATTCCAAGATTTTTTCTGGAGAAGCCACACCAAGCTTTACTGCATCGAAATCCTGAGGGTCATTCATTTTTTTATTTGTATATTTTTCCATATATTTTTATATTATTTAATGAATATTATTCTGTTTCTTCCTCAGTTCTTCCTTTCTTAATAAGATCTACATCAAGTGCCAATCCTCGAAGTGACTTCAAGAGCACATTGAATGATGCAGGCAAGTTTGGTTGCTTCAAAGGCTCTCCCTTAACAATAGAGTCAAAGGCTTGTGAACGTCCTTGAATATCGTCTGACTTTATGGTCAAAATTTCTCTAAGAGTATAAGCCGCACCGTGACCGAGCAAAGCCCAGACTTCCATTTCTCCGAATCTCTGTCCTCCTCCTTGTGCCTTTCCTCCCAATGGCTGTTGTGTGATGAGAGAGTAAGGTCCGATAGATCGCATATGTATTTTATCTTCCACCATGTGATGAAGTTTCAATATATACATATATCCAACTGCAATAGGTTGATCAAAATAATCTCCCGTTCTTCCATCGCGGAGTCTCATCTTTCCAGAAGCATCAAATCCTGCTTTAACAAGTTCTTCTTTGATTTCAATATCTGTAGCTCCTGCAAATGGAGGTACGATGGCTTGATATCCTAAAGTATTTGCAGCTAGACCTAAGTGAAGTTCTAAAATCTGACCGAGGTTCATACGTGAAGGTACTCCAAGTGGTGTCAAAATAACATCAACAGGAGTTCCATCAGCCATGCATGGCATATCTTCCTCTGGGAGAATTCGTGAAATAACCCCTTTGTTTCCGTGTCGTCCTGCTAGCTTGTCTCCCACAGAGACATTTCGTAGTTCTGCTACTTCAATATAAATTTTCTTAATAATTCCAGACTCTAGTTTATCGCCTCGTTCTCGTGAGAAAATTTTAACTGAAATAACTCGGCCTCTTTTTCCGCCTTCCATCCTTTTTGATGTGTCTTTCACATCACGAGCTTTTTCTCCAAAGATAGATCTAAGAAGTCTTTCTTCTGGTGTAAGTTGAGTTTCTCCTTTTGGTGAAATTTTTCCAACTAAGATGTCTCCAGGTCTTACCTCCGCTCCCACTCGAACAATCCCATCTTCTGCAAGATTCTTAAGTTTAGCCTCTCCGACGTTTGGAATATCACATGTTGTAACTTCAGGACCAAGCTTCGTATCTCTAACATTTACAACGAATTCTTCAATATTTATAGATGTAAATTTACTATTCTTTACTACTCTTTCTGAAAGAATAATAGCGTCTTCGTAGTTATTTCCAGACCATGACATGAAAGCCACAAGCATATTTTGACCAAGAGCAATTTCACCCCCATCTGAAGTCGAAGTATCTACAATGACATCACCCTTTTTTACCTTTTGACCGAGATTGACAATAGGTCTCTGGTGGAATGTTGTAAATCCGTTTGTTCTTGAGAAATGCACGAGATTGTATTCTTTCTTTCCATTTTTCTTTCCTTCGAATACTATTTTTTTTGCATCAACATAGGTAATCTCTCCGTCTTCAGGTGCTAATACGATTCGACCAGTATCAATAACTGCCTGCTTTTCTACACCGGTAGCTACCAAGGGAGCTTCAGTTACGATACAAGGAGTAGCCTGTCTTTGCATGTTTGATCCCATGAGTGCTCGGTTTGCATCGTCGTGATTTAGGAACGGGATAAGTGAAGTACCTATAGAAAAAGCTTGATTTGTTGAAACATCTATATAGTCAACTTCTTCAGCTTTCGCCAAACCGGGCTTACCATTGATTCTAACCTCTACCTCGTCAGCAGTTATTTTCCCATTCTTATCATAAGGAATAGCGGCATGAGCAATCCTAAAATTTTCTTCTTCTAAAGCGTTCAAGTATGAAATTTCATCAGTAACTTTTCCATTTTTAACCTTTGCGTAAGGAGTTTCGATCATTCCAAAGTCATTGATTCGTGCATACGTTGCAAGGCGAAGTACGAGACCAATGTTCGGTCCCTCAGGCGTGTGAATTGGACAAAGTCTTCCGTAGTGAGAGGGGTGAACGTCTCGAACTTCAAAACCTGCTCGTTCTCGAGTCAAACCTCCAGGACCGAGAGCGGTAAGTAGTCTTAAATTTTCAATTTCTGAAAGTACGTTTTCTTGACCCATGAATTGTGAAAGTTGGTTTGTCGTAAAGAATTCTTTGATTCTAGCTTGGAGTGGTCGCGGAAATACGAAGTTAATAGGTAAAGTAACATCTGGCTCAACAGTAGACATTCGATCCTGAATGTTTCGCTTCATTTGAGTCATACCAACTCGAAGTTTTTGTTGTAGCAATTCACCTACATATCGAACACGTCGTGATCCAAGGTGATCGATATCGTCTTCGACTGCATCAGGAGTATTGTTCAGTAAGACGATATGAGAAATGATTGTCGCCAAGTCGTCACTGTTAACTGTTCTTCTTTCAAGCTCCTTTTCATCCATCGATTTTCCAAATCTCTTATTGAATCGGAAACGACCGACACGATTTATGTCGTATCTTTCTGGGTTAAAGATATTTCCTATGAATTCTCGAGCATTATCAGCAGTTGCGAGATCACCATCTCGAAGTCTTTTATGGATCTCTACATATGATTCATCAACTGTCTTTGCATGATCTTTTGCAAGAGTCATCTCAATAGCTTTAGTTGCCAATTCATTTCCTTTGAAAATGGCTAGAATATCAGCATCTGTCTTTGCTCCAAGTATTCGAAGGAGTGATGTGATAGGGAATTTTCTTTTTCGATCTATTCGCACATATATCACTCCGTCAGAATCGCTTTCAATTTCCATCCAAACCCCTCGAGCTGGAATTACTTTTGCTCCAAAAAATGTTTTACCCTTAGCCTCGTTTGCTGTAAAGAAAATACCAAAAGATCGAGCTAATTGAGCCACAATAACTCGCTCGATACCATTTATTATGAATGTTCCGTGATCTGTCATTAATGGCAAATCAGCAAGGAACATTTCCTGCTCTTTAGTTGAGTCGAGAAGTTTATTCTTCAACTTAACCTTTACTTTTATCTGACCTTCATATGAAAGCTTATTTACTTTAGCGTAATGCTCGTCATACTTTGGTTTACTGAGTTCAAAACCGAGAAAAGACAGCTCGAATTTCTTCTCAGCGTAGTCTTTTATCGGTGAAAACTCCTTCAATACTTCAGCGATACCATCTCTTATCAAAACTTCGAATGACTTAACCTGTGATTCCACAAGATTAGGCATTTCTGTCAGCGGCGCCTTGAAACGACTAAAATACTTTTTTGTTATATGCATACGAAATAGCAAAAAGTTAAGGATTAATAATTAAAATCCTTCAAATTACAAGAGTAACACAATCGTTGAAGTGGTGAATAGACTATCAGAGTAGGCCTAATTAGTCAAGCGAATGTACTAGTCCATAACATATGGCACTCCTGTTCTGGTAATGTACTCACAATATACCTCAAAGGTGAAATGAGTCCAAGCGTCCAGTGC
>JAYTYJ010000026.1:0-1507 GCA_043742445.1 Candidatus Tayloriibacteriota bacterium
TACCCAAAAGCTCACCTCGCGTGGGACTAAGGTAAGATCGGTGACAGGGAGTAAGTCGTAACAAGGCACGGGTAGCGGAAGCTGCACGTGGATTAATTCTATGTGAAATCGTTCGAGCTCCAAAGCGGGCTTCGAATCTTGTCGATATGTTTAAATACATGGGACTTTTATCAGTGATCCCTAACACAGATACCCTGCTCATAGGGAAAAATGATGCACAAGTCGTTTGCAACAAGTACCAGACGCAAAGAGAGAGGGCAAAAGAAAGTGCTTCTTCAACTGTTTCTATAAAGTATGTATGCTCATGAAGAATTTGATTATTCTTTCTCCTCCTCATAGGTTTTTAACCCCTCTTTGTGCCCAATATATCGTTAGTTTATATAGAAAAGAATTAGGCGCTACACTTTTAACTATCTTACGGGGTTAGTGAAGTCAGTCTTTTATCAAGAAAAAATGCTGAAAAAACTCAAAAATACTTTTCTCTTTTTCGGTTGGATAATCCCAAGAATTGTAAACAAAGTATGAAAAAATGAGAATACTCATCGTTAGAAGTAAAACAATTAGGTAGAGTTGCACACTTCTTTCATCTTTAAGAAAATGATGTAAAATATATTTTACTATGAAAGAAAATAAAAAGAGTAAAATAAGAATACATGGAAAGAACAAAAAAATAAGAACTATAGAGTTTGCTCCTTGATTTATCCCCATATCGTAATAGCTTTGATAATTTCCAATAAGAAAAATAAGGAGAATAGTGAGGGGGAGAGGTAGTAGCGAAGTAGTAATTTTAAGAGCAGTATTTTTTTTCACATTTTAAGTATAGTGTAAAAAGGCTTATTTCCAAAATACATTTTTTTGGAATGATGAGTCGTGAATGTTTTTTGAGAAAAACTAGAAGTAGTAAGGATATGTGTAAAAAACTATTCACAAATTTACGCTCTGGTATCAAATATAATGTAAGCGTTGTATAGTAGACTCTTTTTAAGACTTTTATCTGCGATCAAGGTAAGGAAATGAGATAACAGACACAGAGTTGAGAATTTATTTAAGGGGAGACTGAGGAAGTACATTGACTGGTAGTTTCCTAAAGATATATTCTACAAACAGTTGTGTTAGATTGTTGAAACTGCCGAAGAAAATAAAAATGAAGTAAGGGAAAGGGATATACATTAGATTTATTGTATATCTTAACCCTCGTCATTCTTGAATCAGTTCCTAGTAAGGTTGTTTTAGAAGTTAATTGAGATAGTTTGAGTACAAAATTCGCGCCAAGCGTGAATTGGGTAATTCAGAGATGATAATACTGGTTGTGAGAAGATATGCAAGAGGTCTATTCCTTACATAGAAAAGTTTTTAAGCAATATTGACTTTTATGTTAAAAGTAATATAATATGGAATGATTAACTAACGGAGTTTTTTATGTACCGATTCCGAAAAATAGCCCAGCATCTCTGTACTGGGGTTGGAGTGGTCTTTGGCTTGTTGGTCATCAGCCAGCGACCGATGG
>JAYTYJ010000027.1:0-6206 GCA_043742445.1 Candidatus Tayloriibacteriota bacterium
ATTCTACTCACACTGATACGGTTCTCTGTACCTTCAAGCTGAGACATGAGAGTTTGAACAGTGTCAGATGATTTCAATTGGGGATAATTTTCAGTAATAACAAGAAGTCTAGATAAAGCACTCTCTACCTGTCCGGATGCAGCTGTTTTTGCTTCTGGAGTTGTCGCTCCTGCATATTTAGTTCGTGCATCTGCAATTGCAGTAAATACTGCTGTTTCCTGCTTCATTATTCCTTTGACTGACTCGACCAGATTCGGTATGAGATCAAAACGTCTTTGGTAGTCGACCTCAACCTGTTTCTGCTGTGTATCGGCCGTAATGTTTAGTGTCACAAGACTATTATAAGTAACCAAGCCGTAAACAACCACCATAATTAATACTACAACAATACCAATTAGTATTTTTTTACTCATTTTTATTTAATTAAATTAACTTATTTCTTCTTAGGTGAAGCTGAAGTTTCATCCTGTCCTGCTGGACCAACTACAATTTTGAAAGATTTTACCATATCTTTAAACTGTGAATCTGCTGCATCAACAAGTTTTGTATTATTTGCTGAAGCTGTCTGTGAATCTGATCCTGTAAGACCCTTACTTGATGGACTTGTTGAGTTTTCTGAGAAGGTGAAGAAATAGCAAATAGAATCTTTCTGTAGTGAGTACATCCTGTTAAAGAAATGACGATTCTGAACTGTATTTGCAATAGATATCATGTTGAATGTCATACCGCCGACTAAGAGAGTATCTCTCTCCTTGACTGAAGTGACTGGTGGAAATGTACACTTTGCTGATATAACATCAACCTTTGCTTCCAAACTGCCGATAGTATTCTTTATCTTAGGATCTATCGGGATATTAAAGTTAACATTTGTAGGGGCATCAGTCTTTTGCCAAGCTGTTGGATACTTTACAGAAAACCCAAGTTCATCATTTCTATATTCTGATATCTTTGTAGACACCATAACCGTCTGACTTGTAGGTACTGATACTGTAGTATTTGTTGCTGAGTCACCTCCATCTACAGAAGGTGCCTGTGAGCTACTGATTTTCCAGATAACTGCGCCGATAATAATGATTATTAAAACTAAAGCTATAATTTTTTTCATATCTTATAGTATAGCAGATACTAATAATCGATACCAGACTGAGTATTTGTTGATAATTTATCTTCTTTTGACTCCTCAGCTATTGCAACTTCAGTTGTTAAAAGAATAGCAGCAGATGAACAAGCGTTTTGTACACCCATCCTTGTTACTTTAACAGGATCAACAATACCAGAAGCGATCATGTCGGGAATTATTTCATCTTTAAGTGCATCGTAACCTGCATTTCCCTTTGCATTTTTTACTTTTTCAACAATGACAGATCCATCATCTTTCCCAGCATTGACCGCGATTTGTTTCAGGGGTGCTTCGAGGGCCTTTAAGACTATTGAATAACCGAGGTCGAATTCTTTTGAAACAGATTTTTTATTCACCAAACTATCAGTGACTTTTTGAGCAGCTTTGATCAACGCCACACCTCCCCCAGCCACAATACCTTCTTCAATTGCAGCTTTTGTAGCATTCACAGCATCTTCAATCTTTAATTTCAAATATTTCATTTCGGTTTCTGTTGCAGCTCCCACTCTAATGACCGCGATTCCGCCACTGAGTTTTGCTATACGCTCATCGAATCTTTCTTTTTCATATTTTGAATCGATAGAATCACGTTGAGACTTTAATTGTATAATTTTCTCTTCTATGTCTGTTTTTTTTCCTTTTCCTCCAACGATAATACTAGTATCCTTTTTAGATATAACCTTTCTAGCCTTGCCAAGCATTCCGATATCTGCATTTTCAAAAGTAATTCCAATTTCTTCAGAGATTATTTTTGCACCTATAGTTACAGCGATGTCTTCAAGCATAGCTTTTTTTGAATCACCATATCCAGGAGCTTTTATAGCCAAAACATTAAATGTTCCTCGAAGTCTATTTACAATAAATGTTGACAGGGCTTCTCCATCGACATCCTCAGCTATTATAACCAAATCTTTTTTACCTGATTGAGCAAGCTTCTCAAGTAAAGGTAAAACTTCCTTTATAGATGAAATCTTTTTATCAGTCACTAAGATAGCTGGATCATTGTATTCTGCTTCCATTCTTTCAGCATGTGTAACCATGTATGGTGAAATATAACCTTTATCAAAAGCGATTCCCTCGGTCACCTCTGATTCTAGACCTATAGTCTGAGACTCTTCAACTGTCACTACTCCGTCCTTTCCGACTTTTTTAATCGTATCTGCGATAATTGTCCCAAGGTCGAGAGATTCTGCAGAAATATTTGCTACCTGACGAATCTCTTCATCTGTCTTAATGGGTTTTGCGATACTTTTTAATGCGGTAATAACATCCCTCGAAGCTGCTTCAATTCCAAACTTTACCCCCATAGCATTTACCCCCATCGTTGTATGCTTCATACCCTCAGCAATAATCGCTTGCATCAAAACAACAGAAGTTGTAGTCCCATCTCCGGCAATATCATTGGTCTTTGTAGCAACCTCCTTAATGATATCCGCCCCCATGTTTTCAAACTTATTTTTGAGAGTGATTTCTTTCGCAATTGAAACTCCATCATTTGTGATTGTGGGTACACCATACCCTTTATCCAAAACAACATTTCTCCCTCGAGGACCGAGGGTAATCTTTACAGCATCTGCTACTACATCAATTCCTTTTTTGAGTGCTTTTCGCGCATCTTCATTATATAAAATTATTTTTGCCATCTTTGTTTTAATTTAAAATTGCTAATACTTCATTTTCTCTAACAATATAGAATTCCTCACCATCAACCTTAACCTTATCCCCCCATTGAAAAAGGACTTCATTACCGACTTCAACTGACACTTTAACAAGCACACCATCTTCGTATCGTCCTACCCCCACAGCCACAACTTTACCTCTTTTACTCCCCTTATCTTCATTAACAGTCACTGGAATGATAATACCCGAAGCTGTTTTATTTTCTCTAGTTTCTGTCTCTTCTTCTATTAAAATCCTATCGCCAAGGGGAATAATACCTTTCCCAGCACTTATTTTTTTTATTTCTTTTTTCATAGTAACTTTTATAGTATCGAAATAAAACTGTAGATGCAATATTGCATAGTATTTTTAGGTATGCTATAGTCTTTTGCAATGAAGACGATCGTCTCTATACTACCGTACATACAGATTGTACTTGCTGTCATGCTTATCACAGCAATACTTCTTCAAAAAACTGGATCACAAATTGGTGGTGCTTTTGGTGGTAGTGACAATTTTAGCTCTGCTTTTCACACACGACGAGGTTTTGAAAAACAGCTCTTCATTTTAACAATTATAGTAGCAATACTATTTGCCCTATCAGCACTTTTGAGTTTAGTCCATTTCTAAATTTTAGAATAAAGTTTAGATTTAAGATCATCATTATCTATTTTAAATATGAAAGAATTTCGCTTTAAAGGGAGCACTGAACTCCTTAAGACAATTTATTCTTTTTCTGCCACAGAGAAAGTCGTTTTTGGTTTTCTAACTATTATCGCTTTGATAAGTGCTTTGAGTTTGGCGTGGAAAGTAAACAAAATGTTCCTTGTTTCAATACCGACACAGGGTGGATCTTTTTCTGAAGGAATGGTCGGGCTACCGCGCTCTGTGAATCCAGTTTTAGCCTTCACTGATGTTGATAAAGACCTTTCGACACTTATATACTCAGGATTGATGAAATATCAAAAAGGAAAATTAGTGCAAGACTTAGCAGATACTTATACCGTATCAGATGATGGTCTCACTTATGATTTTAAAATAGGTGATAATATCCGATTTCAAGATGGAACTCAATTAACTACTGACGATATAGAATTTACCATTCAGAAGATCCAAGATGGAGATATTAAAAGTCCAAAAAGAGTTGACTGGGCAAGTGTTATTGTAAAAAAGATAAGCGCCAAAGAAATTCAATTTATTTTAAAACAACCTTACGCTCAATTTCTAGCAAACACAACTATCGGTATTATTCCTAAAAATCTTTGGAAGAATCTTAGTGCTGATCAATTTATTTTTAGTAAAAATAATCTAGAACCAATAGGTTCTGGACCATATAAAATTGCTAGTATCGGAAAAGATAAAGCTGGAAACCCAATTTCATATACTCTAAATTCCTTTAATAAATACAACCATGGGCAGTCAAAGATTTCTACAATTAAAGTATACTTTTATACTAATGAAGATGAAATCCTCAATGGTTTCCATTCAGGATCTATAGAAAATTTTGCTGGTATTTCTCCTTCGCAGGCTATTAATCTCGCATCGACTACAGATATTACTATTATCCACAATCCACTACCAAGAATTTTCGGCATCTTTTTGAATCAAAATAACTCCCCCGTTCTTGCGAATAAAGAAATTCGACAAGCTCTAAATATGACCATAGACAAAGAAAAAATAGTAAAAGAAGTTTTATATAATTATGGAGTAAGTATTGACAGCCCACTTCCTATCGACACATTTTCTACTTCTACAGTACCGTCTAGAATGAACAAACAAGCAGCCAGAGACCTACTCGCAAAAACTGGATGGACTATAAATAATTCAGGTATTTGGGAAAAGAAAGTAGGTAATATAAAACAAACACTCGATTTTTCTATCGTAACAGCTGATTCAGAAGATCTTAAAAAAGCTGCTAATCTTGTTAAAAAAGATTGGGAAGATCTTGGAGCAAAAGTTACAATAAAAGTTTTTGAATTTGGTGATCTCTCACAAAATATTATAAAGACAAGAAAATACGATGCGCTTCTTTTCGGAGAAATTATTAGTAAAGATCTCGACCTATACGCCTTCTGGCATTCATCGCAAAGAAATGCCCCAGGACTAAATGTGGCAATGTATGTAAATAGTAAGGTTGATAAACTACTAGAAGATGCTAGAACGACATATGATGGGAATCAGAGAAATGCCATATATCAGTCCTTCGAAAAGATAGTTAAAGATGAAGTGCCTGCGATCTTCCTTTATTCCCCAGACTATATATATGTCATGTCAGATAAGATTAAAGGTTATGATTCAAAATCAATAGACGACCATTCAGATAGATATTACGGAATAGAAAAATGGTACATCACTACAGACGACATATGGACAATATTCATAAATAAAGAAAAATAAAAATTAATTAAATACTATGGAAAACACAAATATAAAAACAACGGAACCGACAACACCGACAACACAAACTACACCAGTGACAAGACCAGCATTCCCCACAGGAACAAATGCTCGAAAAACTGTATCTCGATCTCATAATATGAGACCATCACGTCCACCAGACGCTACTCAAACTCATAAGAAAGTTGAGGATACCATCCCACCTTTAGCACCAACTTCTATTAGAATTATTCCCCTTGGAGGCGTTGAGGAAATTGGAAAGAATATGACCATGATCGAGTACGGTAATGACATTGTAATTATCGATATCGGTCTTCAATTTACCGATGAAAACACTCCTGGAATAGACTTTATACTTCCAAACACTAAGTATCTCGAGGAGAGAAAAGACCGTATTCGAGCAGTTATCATTACTCACGGTCACCTAGATCATATAGGTGGCATACCTTATGTTATGCCCCGTATTGGTAATCCACCTCTATATACCCGAATGCTTACATCAGTTATGATAAAAAAAAGACAAGAGGAATTTACCCATGTTCCACCTCTTGATATTAAAGTAGTTGAAAAAGACGAGACCATGACGCTTGGAGCTTTGAAAATAAAGTTCTTCGCTGTAACTCACACTATTCCAGATGCCATGGGTGTTGTTATACAAACTCCTTTTGGATCTATTGTTCACACAGGAGACCTTAAACTTGATCATGTTGATGGCGTCCCCACAGATGCAGAAGTAGCAGAATACGATAGGGTTTTTAAAAATGAAAAAGTCCTTTTGCTCATGGCTGACTCTACAAACGTAGAAAATCCTGGTTTCTCCATGCCAGAAAAAGTCGTACACAAAAATATTGAGGAGATAATTAAAAACACAAAAGGTCGCCTTATTATTGCAACATTCGCTTCCCTATTAGAAAGAATGCTCAAAATTATAGATTTCGCAGAAAAATATGGAAAAAAAGTAATCGTCGAAGGAAGAAGTATGAAAGGAAATATAGAAATCTGTATGCAACTAGGTCTTTTAAAACCAAAA
>JAYTYJ010000028.1:0-3479 GCA_043742445.1 Candidatus Tayloriibacteriota bacterium
TTACATAAGCTTTAAAATGTTTTTTCATAATCGAGAAGTTTTTAATATCACCTAAAAGGTGATCGAAAGTCTGTGCATGTTCAAGCATGACTTCGAGTCGTTCACGAGGAGGTACATCTGCCAAAATTCTTCCAGAGAAAAACCAAGGATTACCGAAAATTCCTCTACCTACCATTATCCCATCACAACCACTTTCTTTTATTTTATTTTCTCCATCTTTTTTTGATTCAATATCTCCATTTCCCAAAATAATAGTTTCTGATGAAATCTGATTCCTAAGATCGATAATTTTCGGCATCAATTCCCAATGAGCAGGTACATCAGACATTTCTTTTCTCGTGCGTAAATGGACAGTTAAAGCTGGCAATTTTTGTTCTAAAAGAAATCTAATCCAAGTATCTATTTCATCCTTATTGTAGCCAATACGACACTTTACAGAAATAGGAATATTTGGTGCACCTTTTCGTGCGGCTTCTATAACAGCTTTAGCATTTGAAAGATCTTTCATATGTGCTGATCCGGAACCTTGTTTTTCAACAGCTCGATCTGGACATCCCATATTAATATCGAGTCCATCAAATCCCAACTTCTCAACAAGCTTTGCTGCTTCGAACATTTTATCTTGATGCCCTGTGAAAATTTGAGCCACTATGGGGCGTTCGGCTTCAGAAAAAACTAAATCCCTTACTAGTATTTTTTGTCCAGCAGAACAAAGACCGTCAGCAGAGACAAACTCTGTCCACATTACATCTGGCTTTCCATACTTTGCAAACATAGATCTAAAAGCAACGTCTGTGACATTGGCCATAGGAGCTATTACAAATATAGGTTTTTTTAATTTTGACCAAAAATTCTTCATGTCGCTATACTACTACTTCAAAGCCTCTTCTAGCAAATCTAGGATATCGCTATCTCTAGCCTCACTACCGAGGAGAATTACTCCGTATAATTTTTGAGCCTTACCAAGCTTAAAAAGGGCAACACTCGTTCTATTTGCTTCTGGAGTATATCCATTTTTTCCACCGGCATATGAAGTGAGATTAAGAAAATGTGTCGGATTAGTCCATGTATGAACTCGAATTGTTTTTAATTTTAAGAGAGTTATATCAAGTAATTCAGGTTCATGAACAAGAATCCACTTAACAATGATAGACAAATCCTTAGCTGAAGAAACATTTTTAGAAGAAAGACCAGAAGGATCCGCAAAATAGGTCCTATATGCGCCAATACTATTTGTCCAATTATTCATTTCTTTTATAAATTGTTGTCGACCTTTTGAATACGACTGCGCTAAAACTTCTGAAGCATCGTTACTTGAAACCATGAGTAGTGGATATAGGAGTTCATAGACCTTCATCTTCTCACCCTCACGAAGCCATGCTTCATTACCATATGTATTCAAAGCTCTGCGAGTCATAGTGATGGAAGCATCTTGATCAAAAAGTTTTTTTACCAAAACTGCAGTTACCAGTTTCGTCACAGAAGCGACAGGTAAAAGTCTTTCGGAATCTTTTTCTAAAATAATTGCATTTCGATCTAGATCTATAACAACATATGAAGGTGCAGTGATCTTGACCGTAGGCTTTCTAAAAATGGAATTTCTTGCGCCCTGAATGACTTCTTTTCCATCATCAGCCGAATATATAAGAACCCTAGAAAATCTAGACACAAATGAAGGATCTTGATCAGATTCTTCAAGTAAAGCAGAAGAAGGAATAGAATTTACCTCAGCCTTCTCTAGTATCGAAACTTTTGGAGTGCCGATAATAGTTTTTTCACTACGATACTGAATAGTCCAAATTAAAATAAAAGCGATGATTGCTCCACATATACAAGCCCATAATACTGAGTAGACGAGTTTCACTAGTCTATTTTACTAAATAAAAGACATTATTGCCAAAACGGAGGTTGATATATTCGAAATTAGGAATATTTGTAAGACCTATTTTTTTATTTTGAGAATTTTGCCAAAATGTAGCGAGCTTGGAAACTGTTTTATCGAAAGGTGTTCGATTATCAAAATAAACAACGGCATCACTTTGATCCATATTTTTTATATACAGTTCATAGCTATTATCGTCACCAATAAGTAGTCCCGCGGGATTCAATTTTAAATCAGTAACATTTCGAATAAATTTCTGTAAATCATTAAATTTTGATTGGTCAATAAAATGAGTGCCTATAGTGACTGTGCTTGTACCTATATTAAAATAATACTTGAAAGGAGATGCCATCATACTATCATTATCGCGCTTCTTAAAGACATAAGCATCCTTATCAACTGAGTAACAATCATTTTCTTGATCGCCCTTGAATCCATTACAAACAATGACTTTTTCTATTCTTTCATTTACAGAAATAATGACATCTGATAATCCTTGAAGATAAACAGTAACCTTGTCGATTTTGGGATAAAGAGCGATAATATCACGAATAATTTTTGATTTAGGATAAAAAAAAATATTAGATTTGGGAATAAAAAAAGCATAGCTGCCCTCTAGGTCGGATTGAGCAATTTTTTTAACTAATTGAGAATCTGGTGAGTCTATACCCTGTACAAATAAAGATTGTGTCTGAAAAAATGGAAAATTGGCAAAAATACTTAAAAAGGTGATAAGGGCTAGAGCTCCAATACTTGATGCAAATACAGTAAATATCAATCTTTTTCTTTTCTTCTGTATATATTTAGGGGATTGTAATTTATTGAATGACATCTTTACCAAAATACTTTTGCAAAACCTCGGGGATCTTCACTGAACCATCAGCTTGTTGATAATTTTCCATTAAAGAAACAAGAATGCGAGGGGTTGGTATGGCTGTACAGTTAAGTGAATGGGCATAACGAAGTCTACCTTCTTGATCTTTGTACCGAGTATTAAACCGTCGAGTCTGGAAATCATGAAAATATGATGCGCTAGAAATTTCTCGATATGTATTTTCTTTGGGAACCCACAGTTCAACATCATACTTTTTAACCTGACCTAGACCCAGATCACCGCCACAATTTAAAACTGTATGGTATGGAATACCAAGGGATTCTATGAATTCTTCTGTATTTCTGTTTAATTCTTCATGTAAAGCAACGCTCGTTTCATGACTAGCTTCAGAGAGAATGAGTTGCTCAAGTTTATAGAATTCATGCACACGTATAAGACCCTTTACATCTTTACTATGAGCTCCAGCTTCTCGACGATAGCATGGAGAAAATCCTAAATATTTTATGGGAAAAGCCGTACTATCAAGGATTTCTTCACTATGCATAGCCATGAGAGCCACCTCAGCAGTGCCAGAAAGCACATCGCCATCTTGAGTTGTATAAAAATCTTCCATGTCTCCTGGTAAATGACCTGTTCCATATAGATTTATTTTTCTGACAACAGAAGGCGCAATAACTGGTACAAATTTCTTTTTTCCAAAAAAATCCATAGCATAATTCCAAATAGCAAAAGAGAGTTTGGCCCCGTCACCTATCAAAAAAT
>JAYTYJ010000029.1:0-28530 GCA_043742445.1 Candidatus Tayloriibacteriota bacterium
TGCTACCATACTTACGAGTGGATCAAGAACATACTCTTTGTAATTATCTGAATAGGTAAGGGCTTGTGTAGCATATGTTCCGACCACATTTAAAGCTGATTGAACTTCAGTGATGATATCAGAGACAACCCATTGAGCTTGTACTTTTTTTGGATATGCAGAAAAGGATGTAGTGATAAATACAAAAAAGATGAGAAGTCCAGCAAATATTTTTTTATTAAAAATAGTTTTCATATTATTTTAAGGGTACAAAGAGAACACCTGCTTCGGATGGGTCATATTTTATTCCTAAATAATTAAAATAACTCTGAATGGCTCGCATCGATTTTATAAGACCATCCCTACTCGGTATATACTGACTCGAAGCCTGAATTCCTGCTATTGGATCAGTAATTATTTTTTTAAATGATTGAGCTACAAAAAGGATATTATTCATTGAATTTAAAAGATCTAAATGCATAGTACTTATTGATTGGGGCGCCTCAATTTTTAAAATGCCATTAATAATATTTTTATCACTTTGAATAATAGGGTCTAGCTCCTTCAGGATACTTTCGTCTTGCTGGGTCAGTGCGTCTTTAGCAATCACACCTTCGTTTCGAGTGTTAGTTCCAACTAGAGCGTATTTATTAAATACCACAGCAATCTCATTTCCGTATCTTTTAACTGACTCCTTGCTATTGTCCGCTCTAACTTTAATTTCTGAGGAAAGATATGGTTTCGCTTCAGATAGTTTGATTTTACTAATAGTGTTATTTACAAGCTCTTGTTGGTTTACCTTATCTGCTGAAGCACCCGTCTGTCTAAGTTCCATATATCTTGCAAAAAAATCTCGACTTATAAGATCAACTGGTTCGAGTTTTTCTGTTCCTGTTTTTGTTACATCGGCTGTAATAGTTTTTTTGGGAAAACTGGGCTTATCCTTTGGATCGTGTGGATTTGTACCAGCTAAAATTTCTTCCCAATCTTTGCTACCATCTCCGTCGGAATCTATTTCTTGAGCTTTTGTATCTATTGTATCTGCGACGACTGAATCTTTTGCTGTATATACGTTTTGAGAATCTTTATTTTTTAATTCTGCATATACAAAAGCGCCTCCAACTAGAAGGATTGCTGCTAAAATCAGCAAAATATTTTTGATAGAATATGTCAATCGGGTAGTATCATAGATACTTCCTAAATTATATCAAGAAGTGCAAGTATCTCCTACGATTTTTTTCCACATTGCAAGACTTAAATTTTCAGCTCTAAGGTTTTTCGGCCAATTCTCTTTTTGCCAAAGTAATTCCAGTGTTTTTTTATCGATCTTCGTCTCTAGGTTGCGTATAACTAGTTTTCTTTTATGAGCAAAACCAGTCTTTAGGACTTCAAAGAAGTATTTTTCATCAATCTTTTCACTTTTAAAGAAGTCTTTTGAGATATTTTCTATTAAAATGACTGCAGAATCTACATTTGGCATGGGTCTGAATAATTTTCTAGGTACAGAGGTAATATATTTAGCATTTCCATAGACTTTAACTGAAATTGAAAGAATGCTTTCTTTCGTATCTACAATCCTTCTGGCTACTTCTTTTTGTACCATTACAACCATTTTTGTAGGTGGCAGTGCAGATTCTAGGAACTTTCTAAGGAATTCCCCAGTTATGTAATAAGGAATATTAGCAATCAAGATATAGTTATTTTTAAGTTTTTGATGTTTAACCTCATCAAATTCTAGGATATCACCATGAACAATCTCTAATTGTCTACTTCTTACCTCATGTGCAAATTTTTCTTGTAAAAACGGTATTGCACGATCATCTTTTTCTATTGCGATAACCGACGCACCAGTCTCTAAGAGTTTAGAAGTTAAAGATCCTTTTCCAGGTCCAACTTCGAGCACGACACTCTCTTGTGTCACATTACCAGCGTGAATCATGGCAGAAATGACATTTGGAGCATGGAGAAAATTTTGTCCAAGAGATTTTTTTGCTACAAAGGTGTATATGGAATTCATGATAATCCTAAGTTTACATTTACTTGCTTAAAAATCAATAAAAATTGCCTTTATTCCACGTGGAGCTTCTCCATCCCCTGTTGAAGTAATATGCTCGTCTCCAATATCAGAAATGAAAGTCGATGGAGTGTTTACCTTCTGTGCACCATAGATTGTCCTTAGTTGTGCATAACTGAGAAAAATCTTTTTTCGTGCACGAGTGAGTGCGACATAAAAAAGTCTCCGTTCTTCTTCGGATTGAGACTGGCTTATCTGCTCCTGATTCATCCTTTGATGAGGAAATAGATCCTCTTCAAGTCCAGCTATAAAGACATAATCAAACTCAAGACCTTTAGATGCATGGACCGTCATTAGTTTGACGGCGTCATTATCTTTTTCCATTTCATCCTGATCTGTTGCTAATGCTGCATTCTCTAGGAGTTTCTCTATAGCTTCCTCGACAGGTAAAGCATCATATTGTGAAGCGACAGTCACCAATTCCCTAAGATTTTCAAGCTTTTCTTGTTCTTCGGCGCCCCCATTTTTATATACATTTTCCATGCCACTTTCACGAATAATATACTTAATCAATGTAGATGGGCGCTCTTTCAAGGCAGTATTTTTTATCCTTTCTAGTAAATTTAAAAATAATGAGACCTTATTTCTAAGTGCAGGACCTAGGGTGTTTTCTTGACCAAGAACTACTTTCATAATCGTCGCCTTCCCTATTCCACGTGGAGGAACATTCACTATTCTCACTAGGTCGTTTGTACTTTCCCGATTTAAGCTTGCTTTAATAAAAGAAAGAACATCCTTAACTTCTTTTCTTTCAAAAAACTTTACGCCAAGCACTTGGTATGGAATATTTTTATTCAAAAATGCCTCTTCAAGGACTCGGGATTGGAAATTTGCTCGGTACAGAACAGCTATTTCTCTCGGGTTGTTACCGTTATCGATCATTTTTCGTGCCTCCTCGGCAATCATTCTAGCTTCTTCTTGTTCTGTGTATGAAATCAAGAGTTCAATTTTTTCACCTTCTTCATTTCTGGTAAAAAGGTTTTTTTCTGGACGCATAACATTCTTTTTTATGACGTTATTTGCTGCTACAAGAATAGTTTGGGTTGATCGATAGTTTTCTTCGAGAGTAATAGTTTTTGCTTCGGGATACTCTTTTTCAAAATTGAGCATATTAGCTATATCTGCCCCTCTCCAACTATAAATATTTTGATCAATATCGCCTACAACACAAATATTTCTACTTTCTTCAGCCAAAAGTGCAGCGATCTCGTATTGAACTTTATTTGTATCTTGGTATTCGTCAATGTGTATATATTTCCAAATCTTACTATAATGTTTCTTTACCTCAGGGTATGTTTTCAATAGTCCAGCTGTTTTTAGTAATAGATCATCAAAATCTAGGGATTTCTCTTTAATGAGTGTTGCCTCGTATTTTTCCCAAACTTGAGCAACCATAGCGTGAAAAAAGTCCTTCTTTTTATTTTTAAACATCGAAAGTGTTACCCCATCACCCTTTTCTCTTGATATGGCGTTTAATATAACCCCAGGTTCATGCTGTTTCGTATCGTACCCCATCTCTTCTAAAGCATCTTTCACTGCTCTTTTGGAATCTCCACGGTCATATATTGTAAAATGGCGGGTCATTCCAAGCAGAACAGCATTTTCTTTTATAATATGGACTCCAAGTGCGTGGAAAGTGCTAACAAAAGGTCTTTCGTTTAAAGAAATCGGAATATTAAGAACCCTATCTTCCTCTATAAGATGGAAAACTCTTTCGCGCATTTCCTTTGCAGCCTTGTTAGTGAAAGTTATTGCTAAAATTTGACAAGGCGCTACACCTTTTTTGATTAAATTTAGAATTCTATGGGTAATTGTTTTAGTTTTTCCCGCGCCGGCGCCCGCAATTATTAGCAAAGGACCTTCCAAAGTTTCCACGGCATCTCTTTGTCGTAAATTAAGCCCGTCTGAAGTCATAATTACTAGTGTACCATACAAATTTTAGTTATTCACACCCCCATTGACTTTAAATTTTAGCTAGCGTAGGCTGGATAGATACCTTAAAAAAGAAGGTTATAAAGTGGCTCATTAGAGCCTTATAATGTAAATTCTTAACTGATGGAACCGTTTTTAAAACAGATGAAACTGCTTGACATATATCTATTTATATTATGATTTATTTTAATCAATTTAGTCATAAAAAAATATCAGAAAAAATAAGCCTTTATTCAAAAGGTACAATATTTTGTAACCTTTTTATTACCCTTTCTATTTTGTCACCACTCTTTCCAAATATCGCCAATGCTGGCTTTTTTTCTTTTATTTCAGACTTAGGCGGTCAAACTGTTTCTGCTAAGTCTACAGATACAGCGAATACTGTAAATTCACAAAATATGATTCTTTTAGAAGCAGCCATTAATACTGACCCTAATCCTCATAAAAGTGCTGAAACAACTATTCTAGCCTATGGAAATGCACTTTCAGCTGAAATAGGTCCACAAGGTACTGTTTCTGACATCGAAAATCGAATTCCGACTGAAATTAGTCTCTATACCGTGCGGGACGGAGATTCTTTGTCAAAAATTGCTAGTATGTTTGATGTTTCAGTAAATACTATCATCTGGGCTAATGATTTAGGATTAAAACCAGGTCTTAAGGAAGGTCAAACTCTAGTAGTTCTTCCTGTTTCGGGTATTAAGTATAAGGTAAACAAGGGAGATACTATTAAGTCGCTAGTTATTCGATATAAAGTTAAGACTGATGATCTGCTCGCATACAATGATTTGACTCAGTCTTCATTTTTAGTCCCTGGGGATACAATTATAATCCCTGATGCCAAGCCAATATCAATAGAAACCACAACTTTGAAACATGGCACGAAGAGTTTCCATAGTAACCCTGCACATGATACAGATGGACCGTATTATCCAGGGTATTTTGCAAGACCTATTGATGGTGGGTATAAATCTCAAGGTCTTCACGGACATAATGCTATAGACCTTGCCTCTCCAATAGGCACAGCAATACATGCTTCTGCTTCTGGTAAGGTCATTTCAGTGATGTCAAACGGTGCTTGGAATGGTGGATATGGAAATTATATTGTTATAGCTCATGATAACGGAGCACATACACTTTATGCGCATACACTAAAAAACTTTGTACATATAGGTGATAAGGTAGAACGGGGAGAGTTAATAGCAAAAATCGGCCTCACGGGAGAAACTACAGGTCCACACCTTCATTTTGAAATTTGGGATGCTATGATGCCGTCCAATTTCTAATCTTCTAATAAGATTTAAAGTCTAGAAACTTTTTTGCCTGTATTGGAGTGCTTCTAAGATATGTTCTTTGGTAATATTGTTAGACTTCTCTAGATCTGCAATAGTACGCGCCAACTTTACGATACGGTGATATGCTCGGGCAGAAAGACCAAGCTTTTCAGTGGAAGTTTTTAATAAATCACCAACTTCTTTTTCTAGCTTTATACATTTTTCAATATCAGAAACACTCATTTCGCTATTGTATTTTTTATCTCTAATCTTGTGTTTCTTGAATCGATTTTCCTGAATTTTTCTTGATTTTTCTACCCTCTTTCGTATAATCTCAGAATTCTCATTGTTTTTTGAATATCCGGAAAGTTTATCATATTCTATTTTTGAAACAGATACCCACATGTCTATACGATCAATGATGGGTCCTGAAATCTTTTTATTATAGTTACTTACATCTCTGTCGCTACAGGTGCATCCTTTTTCCCTGCCATATCCACAAGGGCAAGGATTCATTGAGACTATAACGATACATTGTGCAGGAAATGTTAGTGTACCTTTTGCTCTAGAGATAGTAATCGAATGATCTTCAAGTGGTTGACGTAGAGCCTCTATCACTTTTTTATCGAATTCAGGGAATTCATCTAGAAAAAGTACACCACGATGAGCCAGTGTGATCTCCCCAGGTTTAGGGACAGGACCTCCACCGACTAGCGATGGATATGATGCTGTGTGATGAGGTGATCTAAATGGCGGTTCAGTAATAAAAGGTTTTTCGAGAGTCTTGGCTATCGAATGTATTCCAGTGACTTCTAAAACTTCATCATAATGAAGGGCTGGCAGTATACTTTGAAAAGCTTTTGCTAACATTGTTTTTCCAGTACCTGGAGGTCCGCACATTCCAATATTGTGCCCACCAGCCGCTGCGATCTCTAAAGCTCTTTTTGCAGCATTTTGACCTTGAATGATGTTGAAATTATTTTCAAAAATTGTATTGGCCTTTTTAATCTTTGTTTGAGGTTGTGGAGGTATTTGTCTTTCTTTTATTTGTAAAAGATGATCAATAATGTTATTTAGATTACTAACGGGGTATATCTTAATTCCCTTTACCAAAGCTGCTTCAGTTACGTTTTCTTTAGGGACATAAATTTCCTTAAAACCCTGTAACTTGGCACCTTTTGTCAGAGGTAGTACTCCATTCACTCTTCTAACATTCCCTTCAAGAGAAAGTTCACCTAAGAAAATTTTCTTTTCTGGATCAAAATTTATATCTCCACTTGCGGATAGATAAGCTAGAGCCATTCCAAGATCAAATGAGGGTCCTTCTTTGCGTATATCCGCTGGAGCTAGTGATATAATCACTTTTTGATTCTTTTGCTTGGGTGATATGTAGCCACTATTTTTAATAGCTGCTGCTATACGATCTCTCGATTCCTCAATAGCCTTATCTCCTAGTCCGACGATAGAAAAAGCATGAAGACCATTTGAAATATCGACTTCAATGTTAATAATGTGACTCTGTAAGCCAGAAAGTTGTGCACTGTATACTTTTGATATACTCATGTGCAAACTCTACCCTAGTGAGATAAAATCGTAATAAATTTTTGATAAAAAAGAGATAAAAAACCCTACTAGAACATAATTTATTTAGTTTGCATATGTTTAATGCAGGTTTTTGCTGAAGGATTTGCTTCTAACCTTTCTCTCTCAATTTCTTCACCTGAGATCTCGCACACCCCATAGTTCCCTTTATTGATTCTTTCTAGGGCAGAATTAACTTCATTGTATTGAGGTTCAAGTTTATTAAGTATTACTTTGTTTTCCTCGAGTTCTTCGAATTTATCAGCCATCTCGTTTTCGTCGGCGCTATCAGTTTCTATTTCTCCAGAAGTAGCAGACCAATCTTCTGGATGCTCAGGATTTGGTCTACCAATACTTCTAAGCTCCTCTTCTAAGATTAGTTTTTCTTTTAGTAGTTTTTCTTTGAAATATAGTGTATCTTTCTTGTTCATACTGTAATTCTAGCGTATATAGGTTTGTTTTTCAATACGATCTAAAAGGGCTGTTATTACATCTTCTGATGTCGTTATTACAAGTGTATTTTTGTCTATAAAACTATAGATAAATAAGACATTTCCATCCTTATTCGTAAACTCTCTAACATCTCTATTAGCAATGATTTTATCTTTAAAACTGCCTTTAATTTTGTATAAAGAATTAATTGAAGAAGTTGCCTGCTGTCTGTACCCAAAAATATCAGCTAGATCTTCGGGCATATCGGGTTCCCATTTTAGCATTCCAGCATAAGTATTTTGAAAGAAGTCAGTTGTGAATATTATAAATGGAAGATTGCTAGAAATCTCTCTGCCATTTGATGAATATACCCCAAGCATCCATTTGTCGGTGAAAGATCTCTTTAGGGTGTCTATAATATTAAAATCCATGGATGTAATAAACTCTGATCCAGTTACTTTTTTTGTTATAGCACCGATAGTTTGAGTAGGTACAATTTCTACTAATTTACCTGCAGAGATTTTCTGCGAATTGAATTGATTTGATACAAAAGCAATGAGTTTTTCTTTTTTTAGTGAAGAAATAGGGGCGATGTTTTGTGAATCAGGATTTATAATCTTCGGAATAGTGTCTTTTGTTTGAATTACAGGAACGATAGCCACAGGACTCTTAAGGTAAAGGTAGTATCCGCCACCCACTCCTCCGAAGATAAATAGTATACTTATAAAAATGATAGCTATCTTTTTGCCAATTTGTGATCGTGGCTTCTCTTCATCAAATTCATCTCCGTTTAAACTCCTCTCCGTCTTTCTTTTATTTTCTGCAATTATAATAGTTGAGATCGAAGATTTTTGACTAGTAAGTGTATCTGCAACATCACCCTCGTAGGTTCTGAGATTTTCTTGGGTTAATTTAGGTTTCTCTTCAGCCGTCATTCCCATAGGAATGCCGACGGGTATCTTAATCTCAGGAATTTTAATTTTAGGCACTTCCTGTAAAGACTCTCTTATGATCGGCTCCGGCTTTCTAAGTTCCTCTGATAATTTTTGTAGGTTTCCTATATTTAAATTCTTCTCTTCTTTAGCCAAAGGATTTTCTTGGATCTTTGTTTTACTAAATACACTTTTAAATTTCTTAGGTACTTGTGATTTGTCTAAATGAGAAAAGGCATCATCAAGATCCATCTCGTATGTCCTAAGGGGTTTTTGTGGTATATCGAGCTTTTTCTTAAGCTCAGGGTCGATCTGATTGTGGAGTATGTGTAGTGGATGATCCTCGTGGTTGGGTATGGGATTCCCACCGACAAGCTTTAAAGGGGGATTAGGCTCTATAGATTTATTTCGGTCTTCATTCATCAAAATAAGTATAACACGCGGTATTATATTTTTTTAGACTTCTACTCCTGACCCGAAAGATCTGCAATATCATCTGCAATGGTTCCTACGGTTGCGTCCTTTGGAGGTCTTCGTTGTTTATTAAAAACGGGACGAACTAGACCCCTCTTCCCTCCTATTAGGTATCTCTGGGCATTTTCATCAAGATCAAAGAAATCATCTACAACTTCTCGTAGTTTTGATGATGTCGATTTTCCAAATGAAACTACCTCTACTTGGCATCCTTGATTGACCTGTAAATATTCCACTAGTGAAACATGATCACCATCTCCTGTTACTAGAATTACTGCATCAAGCTTTGGTGCAAGTTTTACAGCATCAATCGCCATTCCCACATCCCAATCTGCTTTTTTTGCTCCACTACTAAATATTTGTAGATCTTTTGTCTTAGTCTCGATACCCATTTTTGTAAGAGCCTCAAAAAAAGCTTTTTCATCTCCTGCTTCGGTAGTTATAACGTAGGCAATAGCTCGGATCAATGATCGATCCCCTACTGCATCCTCTACGATCTTTCCAAAGTTTACTTTTGAGTGATACAGCATTCGCGCACTGTGATAAATGTTTTGTGTATCTATAAAAACACCAACACGCTGTTCTTTATGTTTGATTACTGACATTTTAGGCTAAAAAATTAAATTGACTAACTAAATTATTAAAAACTAATAAATAAAATTATATTAAAAACCAAAGAGATTATACCACACTAAAATACTAATATTAGTTATTTAGCTTTAATATCAAGCTTCTTTGCGATAGAGGCATGACGCTTTGGATGCTTTTTCTTCAAATAATTCATATGAGATTGACGATCAGCTACCATAGCTAGAAGACCTCGTCGTGAGTGGTTGTCTTTCTTGTGTTTCTTCAGGTGTGAAGCCAATTCATCGATTCTTTTTGTCAAAATTGAAATTTGAACCTCTGGAGAACCAGTGTCTTTATCGTGGATTGCCACTGTTTTAATTATGTTTGTCTTCTGTCGTGTTGTTAACATGATTGAAATACAATAGCACGTATGGCTATATTTTGCAAGGGGATTATCGTGGTGGAATTTTATAAAATATTTAACCCTCACGGGTCACTGGCGGCGAGTGGAGCTGAGCCATTTAGTGTGGTACTATTTATTAAAATAATGTAAATAAGTAGACTGTGGATAACTTTTAAATAATATACTTTTATTATGTCTCAAAACCTCTCATCTCTTAAGACTGAATTTCTTCAGTATGTTGAAATTGAAAAAGGTAGAAGCCTAAATACTGTTAGAAATTATGATCAGTATCTTACTCGATTTTTAGAATATACCAAACTTAAGGATCCTAAAGATATTACTGATACGGTCGTGCGTGATTTCCGTATCTGGCTCAATCGCCAAGAAACTAAAAGTGAAAAGGGAAAAGCGAATACGACATTAAAAAAACGAACACAAAATTATTATTTAATTGCCTTGCGTGCTTTTTTGAAGTATTTAGCTCGACAGAACATCACTTCCCTTTCTCCTGATCGTATTGAACTTGCAAAAACTCCTGAACGATCTTTAGATCTCATCACTATTGAAGAACTCGAAACTATTTTGAAAGCACCTAATACTTCTACTATAAGAGGATTACGTGATAAGGCTATGCTGGAAATGCTATTCTCTACAGGACTAAGAGTTTCTGAACTTTGTGCCTTACCGAGGGATATAAATCTAAAATTAGATGAAATGTCTGTGCGAGGAAAGGGTGAAAAGGTTAGAGTGGTCTTTATTTCTGATAATGCTAGATCTGCTATTCAGAAATGGCTTGATAAGAGGGACGATATGGATGATGCTTTATTTGTTCAAATAAAAGAAGGAGAAAAGTTAGCAAAAAATAAGGATTCAATGAGGATCACTTCTCGTTCAGTTGAAAGAATTATAAAACAGTATGCTATTAACTCTGGAATATCAAAAAAAGTAACTCCCCACGTTATTCGTCACAGCTTTGCAACAGATTTATTGCGAAATGGCGCAGACCTTCGCTCAGTACAGATGCTTTTAGGGCATGCAAATATAAACACTACGCAGATTTACACGCATGTGACAGATACGGAGTTGAGAAAGATACATAAGAAATTTCATAGGAGGAGTGAATAAAATAAAAACCACACGGATATAGCGTGTGGCGTGATTCTACTCTCTGAAAAGCCTCGAGTAGTAAAAGGTCAAAATTGCCCCAATCAAGCTCGAAATAATTCCGAGATAGATAATTGCTGTAGCAAGATTGTGTGAAGAAACTATAAAACCAAAGAGCGCCATAGCCGCAACCTCGAATCCTTGATATATTGCCGATTTAACCGATAGGATAGTCGCCCGGTTTTCTGATCCGATTCTCTTGTGAAGCATATTGTTCACGAAAGGAGATAAGTATCCCCTTACGAGGTTTTGAAAGAAGATCAGACCGATTGACCACTTTGAAATAAAGACACCCATAGCAATAATAGATATCGTTATTATCAGTATAGATAGTAGTACTCCAGTAGGATTTTCAATTCGTCTACATATCTGATCTGCGTAATGACTTGAAATGGCACATACAACATTCAGTGTGAAGAACGCTAAACCAAAATATTTCAAGTCTAACCCAACACTTTCAAAGTAAGGGTTATAGGTAAAGAACCAGAGTTTTGAGGTGACTCCAATGAGAGTCGAGAAGGAAATAATCCACAAGATATGTTTTTGAGACATAATCTGTGAAATACTTTCTTTCATGTGATGTCTGTAATTAATCTTGACCTGTTCACTAATCCCAATATTAGGTTCAGTGAAAGCAAATGTGATAGTAAAAGCCAATAACATGATGAGTGTGTCTACAATCACAGGTATACGGATATCTATCTGTGCAAAATAGCCACAGGTAAGACATAAGAGTGCTGTCAATGTCATTGAGTATGCACTCGACCTTCCCTCCATTTTACGATATCGGGTTTCAAGTTCGGCTTTGTTAGTTGATGTTTGTTTTAAACTATCGTATATCAATGCAGAATCAGCTCCCGATACGAGTGATGTTCCGAGGGCCCAGAAAGCATTACCAATCCATAGTAATATATGCTCTCTAGAACAAGCAAAGCAAACCAATTCAACTACCAGTATTAGGCAGCCTATCCGAACTGTTTTTGACCTACCCCAACTATCAGCTAGAGCCCCCATAGGTATTTGTAGAATAGCCAAGAATGTCACACAACAAGCTTCGCAGAAATACACTTCATAAAGTGGCATTTTGCAAAACGTTGTCATGAAGGTTACGAGAATTGGTCCCCTCATGGCGGAATTACTTAATAATTTGTATAGGTAATAGATTGTAGTGTTATTGCCAACTGTTTTTTTCATACGAACTCCAGTTTTTTGATTTATTACACAAAGAACAAGTCGTCTATTCCCTGAGCTATTACTCGGGACGAATCTAGATGGTAAAAGAAAATCTCGGCCACCTAGCCGAGACAGTCTTTACTCAAAAAACATAATTAGATTAAGAGATATAAACACAATCTTGGCCAAAAGGCGAAAAGTAACAAGTAAATCGAACCGCACACTTGATATACAGTGTTTGCTTGTTTTTGGTTGTATTTGAATGATGTATCATTGCAAATAAATGCTAACATCTTTTAGTCTTAGCGTCAAATAGATACGCTGGATTTGCTAACATGAATATACAGATTAGGGTTTACTGATATACTTCCTATATGAACATCATCTGTTGGAACGTAAACGGCCTTAGGGCAAACGTGAAAAAAGGTGGATTTGATTGGTTTATACAACAGTCCCCTACTTTCTTTTGTCTCCAAGAAACAAAAGCTCATCCTGATCAGCTAGAAGAAGGTGTTCGAAATCCTGAAGGGTACCATTCATTCTTTGATCATTCTAAGATGAGAAAAGGTTATAGTGGTGTATCTATTTATACTAAAGAGAGGCCTGATAGGGTGGACTACGGTTTTGGAATACCAGAAGTTGATCAAGAAGGTAGATTCATAGCCTTATTTTATGAAGATAAAAAACTTTTAGGAAGAAAATTTGTTATTATCACCTGCTATTTCCCTAACGGAGGTGGTGGACCTGAGAGACTTGACTTCAAGATGCGTTTTTATGATGAATTTTTGAAATATATCAATAATCAAAGAAAAAATGGATATGAAGTTATCTTTTGTGGAGATGTAAACACAGCGCATACAGAAATTGATCTTGCTCGACCCAAAGAAAATGAAAAAAATACAGGTTTTCTTCCGCAAGAGCGAGAATGGATTGATCAATTAATTTCTTCAAATTATATTGATATCTTTAGACATTTAAATCCAAATAAAATAGGTGCTTATACATACTGGGATATGAAAACATATGCAAGAGAGAGAAATGTTGGTTGGAGAATTGATTATTTTTTTATCTCCCCTGCTTTATTAGAAAAAGTAGAAAAATCAAAGATTCACAATACGGTTTTAGGATCTGACCATTGTCCAATAGAATTAATTTTAAAATAAAGGACAAAATAAACTGAGTTATCCACATTTTATATTTTATTGTCCTTTACATGTCTTTTATCTTTGATACAATGATCCCAGATTAGTTTTGACTTTAACCGAGGATTGTCAGAATTAAGTTCTTTGAAGAATTGAATTGTCACGGGTAGTAGCCACTAATTTTTGAGTTCAATCTCGAAGAGAGATGACCCTTATTTAGCTTTAGCTGGGTATTGCAAAACTTCCTAATTATATTTATTTTTGAAGTTTTTTGCAGAACTCCCTTCAGGTGGGTTTGAGGTTAATCTCGAAGAAACTATGATCATATATCATTTTTTCCTTCACCTATTTTGGACTCCGTTTCTTGTTTATGTTCTCTTTTCTAACAGCCACAGGTGTTTGTTCACTAGTCTCAAGGGGTATATGAGATTAGCGTACAGATACATGTGGCTGTTTTTTTATCCTATTTTTGTTTCACGTGAAATATACCTTTAAATATAAAAATAATGTTATTTATGAAACGTGATACTTCTTACGTATTTCGTCAATATTTTCATTTTCAGCTTGCTTTTTCTTATTTTCTCCTTGTTTACCAAGCTTTTCCAGTTCTTTTTCAGGTAAAGAAATAAGTTCTATAGATCTTTTCTCAAGGTACTCCTCAGTGTTTAATTTAGGGTTTTCAAGTACTTCTTCAAGTAAAACATTTAAAACTGAACCTATTTTAGGTCCAGGTGTTACATGTGTAACTTCCATTATCCTCTTACCGTCAATCTTTAGCATAGCGACAGATACGGGATTCATTAGAGCTTCCTCAATCATAGCTTTGTACTTTCTAAATCTATAGGGATTCTCTTTTGGACGTCCTGTACCTATACGGTCACAAATACGTATATTCATTAAATCCCATATGTTTTCAGGTCCTACATTATTTATCATTCTTCTTACTGCAGAAAGGGTAATCGTCTCAGTATCTGAGAAAAACATATGCCAACGAACCATTTTACTAACCTTGTCGATTGTTTTAAGGGGAAACTTGAGTCTTTCTAGTATTTTCTTTGTTGCACGTGAACCTATAACTTCGTGTCCGTAGAAAGTGATTTTATTAGTTTCATGTGAAATTCTACTCGTCTCAGGTTTAGATATATCATGAAGTAGGGAAGCTAAACGTATTTCTAGGGGCCATTCTTTATCTGCGGCATGCTGAAGCGTGCGTAAAAGATGTTCCCATACGTCATATGCATGCGCTTGGGGCTGTTTAATGTTCTTCGCCCTAAGTAGTTCCGGAACAATATATTGAAGTAAATTGAATTCATCTAGCAGCTCTATACCTAGTTTTGGACTAGATGACATAAGTATTCGTATAAATTCGTCACGTACTCTTTCGATTGATATTTCATTGAGTAATTGAGAATGGCTCATTATAGCCTTTTTAGTATCATTGTTAATCGTGAAACGATGCTCAGTAGCTAAGCGAACGGCCCTCATCATACGTAGAGCATCCTCTGTAAATCTATCGTCAGGATTACCAACGGCTCTTATATTTTTGTCCTTAATGTCCTTTAATCCACCAAATAAATCAATGATATCTTTTATGGCGCCTTTCGACAAAGACACCGCAATGGCGTTAATCGTGAAATCACGACGTTTCAAATCATCTTCAATGGATTTACTAAACTTTACTTCATCCGGATGCCTATGGTCCGTATAAGAGCTTTCAAGACGGTATGGCGTTACTTCCACAATTCTCAACTTCTCATTTTCAGTATTTTCATTTACCACACCAACTGTACCGTACGAGTTTTCATAAAAAGTTTTTACAAACAGAGGAATAATTTGTTCTGGAATTGCATTTGTCGTAATATCCCAATCCTTAGGAATTTTTCCTAAAAGAAGGTCGCGAGTACAACCACCAACCAGAAATGCTTCAAAACCTGCTTTTTCAAGTTTTTCAACAATTTCCACAATTTCTTTTGGGATCGCACTATTTTTCATTGCCTTATACTAGCATTAATTTACCAATTTTCCACTAAATAAACATATGATATAATATCATCTAATATGACATATTCTGTACAAAATATTAAAAAAGCTAGAGAAATGAGGCTTTCTGGCAACACTCTATCAGAAATTTCGAAAGAAATGTGTATCTCAAAGAGTACTCTTTCAAATTGGCTTAGTGATATTACTTTAACAAAGGAACAATTGGTTGGAGTGGCTAGTCGTATTAAAACAAAGATGAGTAGAGGTAGACTTAATTCTTCAATATTACTCAGAGCTCGAAGAATGTTTAAGGAAAAGAAGGTATACGAAGATGCAGAGAGGGAATTTAAGCATCTCTCAGTTGATCCATTTTTTACAACTGGATTGTCGATGTATTTGATGGGAGGGACAAAGAAGGGTACTTCTTTTCAATTTTCTAATTCAGATCCTTTTATTGTAGAGATTATGATCAAGTGGATTAATAAATTTCTAGATGTAGATCACGTTCTTATTAAAAGACGAAATTATAATGGATATCTTAGAATAGATATCAGCCGTGTAGATATTTTAAGAAGGGTAGTGGCTTGGCAAAAGCTTTTAATTAAGTATTATGGTAATCTATAGGTGTTTGAAGTATGCACCCGTGGTGAAATGGATATCACAACGGTCTTCGGAACCGTTTTTGTAGGTTCGAGTCCTACCGGGTGCACTAGGAAAATTGGAAAAAAATAAGTTTAGTATATAATGTTCGATATTGCGGGCATGGTTTAGTGGTAGAACACGTCCTTGCCAAGGACGAGATTCGGGTTCGATTCCCGGTGCCCGCACAGATAGAAGGACAGATTTTATATTTAAACACATAGTGAACTGTGGATAACATTGGGGACAATGGGTATAAGACATTGGAAATATGGCTTATATTCATGTCTTTTGTCTTTTTATATATGAAAACTACTAATCGAGCGACAGGAGATAGAGGTGAGGAAATTGCTTGTTTTTACTTAAAAAAGCAAGGTTTTTTTGTCCAGGAAAGAAACTATTTAAAGAAATGGGGAGAAATAGACATTATTGCAGTCAAAGACGGAATATTCCATTTTTTTGAAGTTAAAAGTGTAATAGATAAAGGAAATATGAAAGGTTATAGGCCAGAAGAGAATGTCCACGGACTTAAACAGAAGAAATTAAGAAAAATGATTCAAACATATTTCAATCACCATAAATATGGACTTGATATAGAATTCCAGTTTCACGTTATCACTGTAACTATAAGTTCTTCGACAGGGAAGGTTGTTTTAAAAATGTTTAAAAATGTAATCCTTTAATTTTTATAATTTTCTTTAGTTTTTTTGCTCCGTATGCTAGTATATTCACATATCGGAGCGTGGTGTAACGGCTAACATTCCTGTTTTGGGAACAGGCGACTCCGGGTTCGAATCCCGGCGCTCCGACAATATTGATATGAAAATAAACAGATCACCTTGGATACACCAACTTGATAATGAGAGGAAATCGATTTCACTCTCAGAGGATTTGGATACCGATATAGCTATTGTTGGTGCAGGGATTGCTGGAGTATCAACAGCTTTTTTTACTCTAAAATATACCAAGGAGAGGATTACATTGCTCGATCAGGGAAAACTAGCCCATGGGGCAACAGGGCATAATGCTGGGCAAGTCATTGCTCGTTTTGAAAAACCTTTAGATAAATTGGTTAAAGAATTTGGTTTTGAACTTACAAAAGAGGCATTGCACGATTTACATTCAGGTTGGGCACTTATCGATGAAATGTATAAAGAAGCTGATTTGAATATATTATTCTCTCGAGTGACCGGAGTCAAAGGTTTTTCTGATCTTCATCAAATTATTTTGGCAATACGAGACGTGGAAGTAGAAAGTCTTGCCGGAATTTCGTCTAACAAGATATTGATCAGTGAAGATGCCCCTTTCAAAGATTTATTATCTAAGACTCTTAAAAACTTTTACGAACTTGTTCCGCATAAAGAAATACTTGAGAAATTAGAGACTGAGGATACTCAATTCCAAGCCTTGGTGACTGAACAAGCTGCATGTATGAACTCAGCACTCTTTTGTCAGGAGGTTGTTAGTTATTTACTTAAAAAGTATTCACAGCGATTCAGTCTTTTCGAAAATACTCATATTATCAAAACAGTTCTTAAGAAAAATCATGCACTTCTTGACGCTGGAAAACATACTGTAAATGCAAGCAAGGTCGTTCTTTGTACAAATGGTTTTGAAAATCTAGGAATTATCAATGAAGGAGGTTTGGAGATTGATAAAAAGTTCCATCATCTCGTAAATGGAAGAGTAGGGTATATGTCCGGTTATCTGGAGAAAAAAGATAAACCTTCGACGGCTATTTCGTATTATGTTGAAAAAAATGATCCGTCGAACGACAATCCTGACCCGTATTTTTATCTCACTCGACGACCTCATGGAACTGGCGATGCAAAGCATAATCTCGTATGTGCTGGTGGCCCAGAAGTTCCTATTAACGACCGCGCTGAATATCTCGTCGACTATGATTACCCTGAACAAGTTCAAGCCGATCTCGATAGCTTTATAAAGAAAGAATATAATTCGGATCCTAAGGACAAAATTACGTATGATTTTACCTGGCACGGTCTCATGGGATATACGCCAAATCGTGTTCGCTTAATCGGAGAGGAACCAAAAAATCGAGTGTTGCTCTACAATCTTGGATGTAATGGTATTGGTATCATCCCTTCGATTGTAGGTGGTCGTCGCATTTCAAAGATACTAAAAGGCGAAAAGATGCGACCGTCTATTTTTGATCCGAGAGGGTAGTAGCCGAATGAGAACTTTTCTGTTAGTATAGATTTTGTTCGGTTTTCGAGGATAAATTTGCGGGGCTAGTTTAATGGTAGAATAGAAGTTTTCCAAACTTTTGGTGGGAGTTCGATTCTCCCGCCCCGCACAGAGATTTAGATAAATTGGACGACAAAAAACCACCCTGAGGGTGGTTTTTCTTATTGAATCAATCTATTCAATTTTATTATTTCACTGCATCTTTTAATCCCTTTGCTGCTCGGAACTTCGGAACCTTCATAGCTGGAACCTTGATTGCTTCGCCAGTCCGAGGGTTTCGAGCGTCTCGAGCTGCTCTTTCCTTTACTGAGAAGATACCTAGGCCTGCAATAGAGACTTCTTCACCTTTCTTGAGAGAGTCGATGATAGAGTTTACTACGAGATCAACTGCTTGTTCTGCTTGAACCTTTGTTCCTCCAAGCATTGCATGTACTGCGTCTACGATTCCTGCTTTATTCATATGATTTTGACAATATTAACTAATAATTGTTTAACCTCATAATAATTATATAGTAGGAGTTTTTTTAAGCAATAGACTCGATATTACACATATTTTAACGAGCAAAGTCAATAACTCGAGTTTCTCGGATTATTGTAACTTTGATTTCTCCTGGATATTTCAGATTTTTTTCTATCTTTAGTGCTATGTCTCTGGCCATATTCTTTGCTTCAAGGTCAGTGATCTTCTCTGGAGTGACAAAAATACGTATTTCTCGTCCTGCCTGAAGAGCATATGACTTTTCCACACCATTAAAGCTGTTTGCAATAGCTTCGAGATCGCCTAAACGTTTGAGATAATTCTCAATACTATCATGACGTGCACCTGGACGAGCTCCTGATATTGCATCAGCTGTTTGAACGATACGTGATTCGACTGTTTCATAAGGGTATTCTTCATGATGAGCTTGCATCGCTTTAACAATATCCTCACTCGCGCCAAACTTCTGAAGAATTCTTCTTCCGATTTCTACATGACTTCCAGAAACTTCATGATCAAGAGCCTTACCAAGATCATGGAGTAAGGCGCCAGCTTTTGCTACAGCTACATTCGCACCTATTTCCTCAGCAATCATGCCAGCGATATGCGACATCTCTATAGAATGTTGAAGGACGTTTTGGCCGTAACTTGTCCTGAAGTGGAGTCTGCCGAGTATAAGGATAATTCTAGGATCAAGGCCTATAACACCGCATTCGTATGCAGCCGCTTCACCTTTTTCTTTAATTGTTTTGTTAATACCTGCCTGGGCTTCAGATACAATCTTTTCAATCTTTGCTGGTTGAATACGTCCATCTTTGATCAGTTCTTCTAAGGCGACTCTAGCCACATGTCGTCGGACTGGATCAAATGAAGATATAGTAATAGTTCCAGGTGTATCGTCAACGATAACTTCAACTCCAGTAATTCTTTCAAAAGCCTTTATATTTCTACCTTCCTTACCAATTATTTTTCCTTTGATTTCATCATTTGGAATGGTGACTGAAGTCGACATGATATCTGAAGCGACGGAATTGGCTAGCCTCTGAATAGACATAGAAAGAATATCCTGAGCTTTTTTCTCAAGAGTTTCTTCGCCACTTTGTTCAAGCTTGGCAATACGAACAAGTAGATCCTGCTCAGAATTTCTCTCTAAAGTCTTAATAAGTGATTGACGAGCTTCCTCGGTACTCATTTTTGCAACTCTTTCCAGAGCCTGAAATTTCTCCTGCTCAAGCTTATCTGCTTTCTCCCGGATGGTCTTTATTTGATCTACTTTTTCTTTAATAGTTTCTACTTCTTTATCAATGTCAGTTTGTCTTCTATCAAGAAGATCTTCCTTCTTAATTAGTCGAGATTCTGCTTGCTGGATTTTTTCTTCTTTTTCTTTTATCTCTACCCGAGCTTCTTCTAAGAACTTTTTTGACTTTGAATCTGCGTCTGCGGTAATTCTTTTTGCTTCCTCTTTTGCTGTTAGGAGCATTTCTTTTATTTCAAGCTCCATAGATCCTTTTTTCCCTAAGGAAATAATGAGGCGTAGATAATAACCGATTGCGATGCCGGCCACACCTGCAATACTCAAGAGTACTGCTACGGTTTTTAATGATGTCATATGCGAATATAATTCGCCTTCAGAAGAATCTGTATACGGGTATGTCTTTAAAGGGAATTAATAAATTAAATTTATAAGGAGTTCAATTGCAATGTAACACAATTAAAGAATCTTGTCGATTAGACCGTACTTTCTTGCCTCTTCTGAATCCATAAAAAAGTTTCGATCTACATCCTTTTCTATTTTAGCAAGTGTTTGTCCTGTATTTCTTACTAGCATTTTGTTGAGATTCTCTCTTGTCTTAATGATATGTTTTGCACTAATTTCAATATCAGATGCTTGTCCCTCAGCTCCACCAAGAGGTTGGTGAATCATAACTTCAGAATTTGGTAAGGCAAACCTTTTCCCTTTTTTTCCCGAAGAAAGAATCAGTGCACCCATTGAAGCTGCTACACCGACGCATACAGTAGAAACATCATTTTTAATGTTATTCATGGTGTCGATAATAGCCAATCCTGCAGTAACCATTCCACCAGGTGAATTCACATATAAAGTGATGTCTTTTTTCGAGTCCTCTGCTTGAAGGAAAAGTAACTGAGCGATGACAATATTAGCAACATTATCGTCTATCGGCCCTGCAAGGAAAATAATATTTTCTTTAAGTAGTCTTGAATAAATATCGTAGGCTCGCTCCCCCATGCTTGTCTTTTCTATTACAGTTGGTATTAACATATATTTTAAATTTAAATTAGATAATATTTCCATAATACCTTATGTTTCATATTTCGCAACTTCACAAGCTCTCGCAAAGGTATATAATTGTTATATGAAATTACAACGTTTCTTTTATGAAGAAAAGCTGAGCAATAAATCTTCAGTACTTATTACCCGTGACTCTTTGACCAATCAGTTAAAGAATGTTTTTCGGTTGGTGAAGGGAGATGAAATAGTGTTATTTGATAATTCTGGTTTTGATTTTTATTGCTCAATAGAAGGGTATGATGGAGACTCTGTCTCCCTTACCGTAAATAAAGTTTCAGAGAATATTGTATTACCTTTACGCGAAACATATTTATTCGCTTCAATTATAAAAAAAGATAATTTCGAGTGGATTATACAGAAAGCTACTGAACTTGGCGTTTCACATATTATCCCTTTGATATCAGAGAGAACAGAGAAGAAAGATATTAATCTCGGGCGAGCACAGAAGATTATTATAGAGGCTGCTGAGCAGTCTGGAAGAGGAACATTACCGATTCTTTGTGAGGTAACAGACTTAGAAACAGCACTAAATAAATATGTTCATATTAAATCAATAGCATGGCACACGCTCGCACCAAAATTTGTTTCACAAGATATTGCTGATACGTTAGGAGCTTACATTGGACCAGAAGGAGGGTGGTCTCAAGTAGAACTTGATCTCTTTAAGACACACGGAATACATGCACGGTCACTCGGTCCACAGGTGTTACGTTCAGAGACTGCTGTTATTGCGGTCATCTCTCGTTTGGTATTCTGATCTTGTTCTAGATTTTATTTTTGACTCTCAAGAAATTTATAGACGGCTTCGTTTGTTAAAACAGTCTCCGCGTATGTGTATGCATGTTCTTTGTTTGCATTTTTATAGTGTGCTAAAATATGACCAACTTCTTCTTCAATTTCTTTAGCATCGACATTTATTTTTTCTAGTTTAAAAATTTCATTGAGGATAAGTTGAAGCTTAGCTTTTTTCTCGGCAGATGGACGCCATTCATTACGAATTTCTTCAATACTTTTTTTCGCATGTTTGAGATAGTCTTCTATCTTTACACCCATCCGAGAAATATCATCATTAAATTGGGCTTCGATTCTACGAGTTTCACTGTCGATCAAGAGCTCTGGAATTTCAAAAATTGATGATTCTAGGATTGCGTCTGAAATCGCAATTCGCTTTTTATCCTGGGCGACTAATTTTTTATTTTCCAATAAATATTTTTTTATTTCTTCTTTTGATTCTAGTGAATCATGGTCATGTCCGGTATGATCGGCATGAGACTTTTTTATCTTTTCTAAAGCATCCTCAACTTCTTTTTCTGTGACCTCGAATATCTCTTCAGGTTTTTTATTTTCTGCTTTTGCAGCCTTAATATAATCTCCTAGTTTAATTTCTGGAATGACTGTTGTGATTATTTTAAATTCAAGCGGGTTGTCTAGGGCTAGTTTTGTAATGCTTATTTCAGGTCTACCGATTGCCTCAATTTTTTCGTTCAAGATAATTTCTGGGTACACTCTTGATAAAGCTATTTCTGCCATCTCCTCAAGAATTGCCATACCACCAATTTTTAAAATAAGTACATCTTCAGGAACTTTTCCTTTTCTAAAACCATCAATAGTCACTTCATTATTAATATTTTGCAGAGCTTCTTTTCGGAAATTAGAGAAAAAATTCTTTGAAATCGAACCTACTATCTCGACTTTTGATTTCTCTAGTTTTTTTATTTTGATGTTTTCTGCTATGCTTGCAGGTGTCTGTTTTTTCATAGTTTTCAAAGTTTACCGTATAAATAAAAAATCCGCTAGTTAGCGGATTTTTTAGTGGCACAGAGTGTGTTACTAGAAACTGTAGTCTACATCTTTAAGCTGTGAATCGAGATCTGCTTGAATAGCTGCAGAATCGTTTGCTGTGGTTGTCGTCGAAGACATCTTATCGTTGTTTGACCCACTAGTCTGACTAGTTGTTTGTGTCGGTTTTTCTGTATTTGTCGGATTTGTGTTTAGCTTTTGACTAAATAGATACAAAGCTATGATGATTATAATTAGTACTATAACTAGAGCTCCAAGAATAGGACCGACTTTTCTATTTTCCTTTGGCACTGGAGGCATACCATTTAACATTCCGTTTGAATTTTGATTTGGTTGCATACGTTCTTATAGATTATTGATTAATTTTTGTAGTAGTGCTTGCTTCTGTTTCTCCTTGTGGTCTTAGTGCTATCAATACATCTTTTAAGGCAGTTCTGGCAACTTTCAAAGCGGTGATAGCGGCATCGCCTTCGGCCCGAGGCTTTGTAAGACTTATTGTGCTAGTACTCGTTGTTGGAAGTGGTAAAGAAATCAGAGCCTTTATTGCAACGTCTGCTCCAGCAATCTTTTCATCAGCTACAACAAGCTTTGCTCGTGCAGCAGTAACATCCTTTCCAGACGCTTCTTTCTTTATAAGAGCGTCATTTATTTTACCTCGTATATTTGTAAGGTTTGTAAATGTAAGATTGAGCTGCTTTGCGAGAGCTTCTTTTCTGAATTTAAAAGCATCTATCTTCATAGACTTTATTTTTTCATCTCTAACACCTTTGAAATTCTGCATTATTTGCTTTTTTTCTTCTGTAGTAGAGGCATTTTTTCTAGCATCTATCATTTTATCTCGCAAATCTTTAATATCTGTTCGAGTATCTATTCTAATGTCCTTAATTGCATTTACTTTATCAATCCTGATATCATTTCTAACTTCTTTCATACCTTTGCTGTTTGGGTGTAAAAATGCTGGCTCTGCTTTTGGAGTAGCAGTTGTTGGGTTTACCTCAGTATTTGTACCTACATTAGATTCTGCTTGAGTAATACTTACACTTGCAGCAAAAATTAATGCAACAAGCAAAAGTACACTCTGAATATTTTTTAATTTCATTTGTATTTGATTAACTATTAAAAGGCTTTTTACCTTACTTTAATTATACACTATCTGTTTTAGAATGGGTACCTGTGGATTGTATATCTATTTTCCAGCCAGTGAGTTTTGCTGCGAGGCGTACATTTTGGCCACCTTTTCCGATAGCTAATGATTGTTGATCTTCAGCAACGTGTACGATAGCTCTTTTTTCCTCTTTATTTAGGTCAATTTTTATAATTTTAGCAGGAGAAAGAGATTCCTGAATAAACATTGCAGGATCTTCGTTCCATTGAATAATGTCGATCTTTTCTCCAGCTAATTCACTCATAACTGTAGTTACTCTCACACCTCTTTGACCAATGAGAGATCCTGTGGGATCGATATGACTATCATTCGAATGGACAGCGATTTTTGATCGAGCTCCAGCTTCACGAGCAATAGCTTTAACTTCAACAACTCCCTGGGCAATTTCTGGTGCCTCGATTTCAAAAAGTTTTGAAAGAAATTTTGGATGTGAACGAGAGAGTTTTAGCATAATTCCTTTAGGAGATTCTTCGACTGCATAGAGATATGCTCTAATCTTTTCACCTTGCTTGTAGTGTTCATTTGGAATCTGATCCTCGTATCCTATAATACCCATAGCTCTGCCCATATCAACGAAGATTGAACCCCTTTCCATTCTTTGGACTGTTCCCATAACGATATCTCCTTCTTTCTTACCATATTCAGCAAGGACAGAGGTTTTTTCTGCCTCACGAATTTTTTGAATAATAACTTGCTTTGCAGTTTGAGCAGCAATTCTGCCATAATCACCCTTTTCTTCGAGAGGGAAGATGATTTCATCGTCAATAGCTGCACCTTTTTTTATTTTCTTTGCATCAGCAAGGAGTATGTGGTGTTCTGGGTTAAAACGAACACGGATATTTTCTTCAGCAATGTTTTTAAGATCTTGCTCATCTTCTTCATCTCCCATAATGACCTTACTCTCATCCACTACAATTTTTACTTGGTAAAATTCGGCTTTTCCAGAGTTTATGTCAAAAATAGCTCTTACAATCTGGCCTTTCTTACCGTATTCTTTTTTATATGCAGTGGCTAAAGCAAGCTCAATAGCCTCTAACATTTTCTCTTTTGGAACCCCTCTCTCATCTTCTAGCTGCTGTAGAACAGAATGTATTACTTTTAGGTCAAACATATATTATTTTTTAGAATTTTTATAAAAAAATGTTCGCTTTCGGCGAACTTCAGACGCTTATAATATAGCATAATAGGTTATTATCCACAAGTCTTGTGGTATTGAAATGGGATTAGGTGTATTATTAGATTTATGAACATTAGAAAACTATTTTTGAAGGTTTCTTTTTTATTTTTTATTTTTAGTATTTCTTTTGTAGCTTTTATCTCTCAGGTTAAAGCAGATCCATTAAAACCTGTCGATGTTACTGGTTGGGCATGGTCTTCGAATACTGGTTGGATAAGTTTTAATTGTTTAAATACCGGTACATGTGGGACAGCCAATTATGGAGTGAAGGTAGCTACATCCTCATCGGTTGCAACGTCTGGAACCATTTCTGGTTATGCGTGGTCTTCAAACATCGGTTGGATCAAGTTTGCTGGGGATTCATCACTAGGATTCGCTGACCCAACAGTAGACCTAAGCCAAGGAACAGTTTCAGGATATATACGTGCATGTACTGGAACGATAAATAAAGATTGTGCTAGTGCTGACAGGACTGATGGATGGAATGGCTGGGCAAAGCTTTCTGAATCACCACTTTACCCAACAAATCAAACAACTGGGACTGGCGGAGTTACCTATGTTCCTTCTAGTGGGACATTTGTCGGGTATTCTTGGGCTGGCGAAAATATAGGGTGGCTTAAGTTCAATGCTGCAAGTCCTGTATCAAATAATATAAAATGTTTTGGATGTAATGGTACAAATGGACCAACATTTACACCTACATGTACGATACCTTCTCTCGTAACATATACATCTCCAGCGACATCAGGAAGTGTTAATGTGAGTGCGAGTTCGATAGACGGTACAGCACCATATTCATTCTCAATATCAACATTAACAAATCTTCCTGCAGGACCATACACCTCAGGAAATATAGTAGTTACAGATAGTAGTAATCCACCTAAAGTCGCGAATATGACGTGTAGCTTTACAGTTGTGAGTGGAACTCCTCTAGTTTCAGGCTTTAATATGTGGGCAATGGCTTCACAATCATCAGCAGATAAAACAAAGTTCTCAGTTGCAGTAAAGCTAGGCCAAGATGCATATGTAAACTGGGAAGCGGTAGGGGGGATGACGTTTGATGTGAATGATTGTGCAGCGAATCTAAAAAGCCCAGCGGGTGTTCCACCCCAAGCTCTTTCTGCTCTAAATTCTCAAGTTGTAAGTGGATACTATAAAATTCCTTCAAGTCTATTAACTAGTAAGGGAGATTATAGATACAGTATGAATTGTACAGATACGAATTATTCTGATCAAAACTATCTTAAAATTGTCAGCGCTAAATCTACAGATCCAAATTTTCCATCAAGCCTAACGATAAAAGTAAAAGATCCTAAAGAGATAGAAAAATAAAAGAAAAGGGAGCCTCGAGGGGCTCCCTTTTGAATTCCGCAAATATGCGGTTTTACTCCACCAGTTTTACCCGGTAGAACGATTGATTGTGATCCGCAGGTTCCGTATAGGTACTTGTTTCGTATGGCAAGATGGTGAATCTAGTCTCAGAAGCATCAACCCAGTCTGTGAGATTAGTCGAGGATTGGATCTTAACATTCATTCCCCGTTCACCACCAGCTATTTGAATAGTTGTCAGTGGCACGATCCCACTTCCGCTTGGAGGCTTTGGTGGATATCGATTTATACTTAGGGAGATGGGGTTTGTGGCTACCTCGATTCCTTTGTCGAAGACTTGGAACTGTAATTCCCCGCTACTATCACTAGTTAGCGTCCGAATCCGGATATCTACGTCATTGTTCAGGACGAGATCCTTTGAGATGAACACATACGAGATACCACGATGAAGGTCCACCTCTTCCACAGTAGGATCCTGTGAAGGGATTGTTGAGTCCGTGTCGAAAATGGTATCTTCTCCATTCGAAGCAGTCAAGCCGATCCACTTGAGGTGGTTTACGGCATAACCGATCTGTCTGGGAAAGTCCATTTTAACCCCAGAAAAGTCCGGAAGGGTGTAATTTGATCCAGTTTTTAGTAGAGAGAATTTCACATCAGTAACTTGGAAGTATGGAAATCCCATGATTTCGTCAAACTCGTCCCAATAGAGTTGCGATGCAGATGCAACGATTGAGAATGGGGCGGTTTTGTCTTGCCCAACCTGCTCTGTGAGTAGGCGACCTGCAGCTTTGCGAAGCATGGCCTGGAAAAAAGTTTCCAGACCAGTCCGATTTGTGAAGGTAGCGTTATCGATCTCATGGATCAAGGTGCGTGTGCCAATCTTCTGCTTTAAAAATACTTCCATTCTTGTCACCTGAGCCAGAGAGTATTTCTCTACCTGGTCTCCCATAGGGAATCCGTTTGTGATCTGTCCGCTCACATTTCCGACAAAGGAAATGAATGCGAACAGGATTGCGTAAAACGCTCTCATACTAATATTCCTTTCGCTGTGACGCTACTGCGTCGGGTTGAAATTTTTTCACGGACACAATTCAATCAATGAGCTGTGTCTTCTGGCGGTATTATACCACAAAATACATATAAAAGTAAAGGAAACGCTTATTTGTGTATAACTTATTAGAAACCTTACTTTTTAAGGTCATTTAGAAAATCAATCGGTAGTTCGAGAGTAACTTTAGCCCCCATATTTTCACCGAGTGAATCTATGATAAGACTTCCATGGTGTGCTTCTACGATCGATCTCGATACTGATAGCCCGATTCCCATACCTGTGGGATTTGCGTCTCTAACCCTTTTACTCCTATAAAATGTTTTTTCAAATAAATTATTTTTTTCATCAGACGTGATACCGACTCCTGTATTTTCAATTATCATCTTGAAATAATTTTCATTACTTCCTGTCTCTATTTTTATATTCCCATTTTTTATATTGTAACGTATTGCATTTTCAATGATAACAAGTATGACCTCTCGTATTTTATTCGAATCTACTTTTAATTCAGGCCAGTCCATGATCTTGTCGGGATATGTGATAGATAGGTTAAGATTTTGGATATCTATTTTTAATTCTAATAATATATTCTCAAGTAATGGTAGGAGTCTTGTTTTAGAAACACTTAGAATTTGTGAGCCTACCTTAAGTCTTGATATATTTTTAAAATCATCAGCGATGTCAGATAGATGATGAACTGATGTCATGGTTTCTTTGAGTATCTGTAAAGTCTCTGCGTCCATCTTTCCGCACTTACTTAATATTATCTTATCAATTCTATTACTAATGTTTGTTATAGGAATTCTTAAATTATGTTGTGCAATAGTAATAAATTTATCTTTTGTTGCACTTAACTTTTCCAACTCACGTCTTGCTTTCTTCTCAAGTTCGTACGATTTATTGATTTCATTTGTCTGTTCAGCCACTTTTTCCGATAGGGAAGAATTAAGTGATTCAAGTGAGTGGGCTAAGAATTCAATTTTCTGGAGATTCTTTTGTTCTTCCTTTCCGATTTTAATAAGAATAATACCTAAGATAATTGATATTATAAAAGTAATAATCGTTACGATGTGGCTAATATCAACGTCGTATATTGTTATGAGAGAACCAATAAGAACCCAAAATGTAAAAACCAATATATTTCTGTTTACAAGTTTTAGATTAAAAAGGTTGAATTTTATACTATTATATATAAGAAAAAATAAAAATATCGGCATTCCTAACAAACCAGGTTCACCTAATTTCCAATCATTAGTAAAACT
>JAYTYJ010000030.1:0-6599 GCA_043742445.1 Candidatus Tayloriibacteriota bacterium
AGCTTGGCCAGCCAGTACCAGAATCAAACTTTGCCTCAGCCTTAAAAAGCGGATTACCACATCCAGCACATCTATAAAATCCGTCTTTATCGGGATGAATGAGCTTACCTGAAAAAGGAGCTTCGGTACCTTTCTCACGCAGGACTTCGTACTGTTTTGATGTTAACTTCTTCTTAAATTCTTCTTCATTTTTTGGCATATTGTTACTCATATATTTTTATATAATTATCCAAACGTAAAAGTAAACGCTTGTAATCCTGCCTTTGGTATCACGATACGGAGTACATGCTTTCCATAATCTACATCGCCAATAAGTTGGTAGAGTGTTTCGTTCTTAATAGTTACTTTCTTTAAAAGCACATCATCTTTGTAAATCTCTACTTCAACACCTTGAGCCGATCCAGCGGTGATGTATACATTCTTTGCTTCGTAGTTAAAGACGATGCTTCCCGCACTTTTATTCTCGGCATACTCAGATGTCATATTCCATGTACCACTGAGGTAGAGTTTGTTGAATGATATAGAAGAAGGGGGCAAGAGGGTTTGTTCGCCGACACGACCACCAAGACCATTTACAAGATACTGATTTCGAGATGATCCAAAATACACTTCAGGACTTTTTACTTTACTTGTGTCAACCGTCACAACGTCAGAAGGTTTTGTGGTAACTCTAGATACTTTGTCTTCCATACCCATGCGGGCTGCGCGTTCCTTGAGAGCATTTTGAATTGCTTTTTCAGTTTCCTCATACGAACCTTCTCCAATGTGGTCGTAGATAATATATCCATCAATATCGACAAGATATTTTCGAGGCCAAAATTGGTTGCCGAGAGCATTCCAAGTTGAGTAGTCATTATCAAGAACAACAGGATACTTGATATTGAAACCTTTCACCGCTTTCTCAACATTTGATTGTACTTTTTCAAAGGCAAACTCTGGGGTGTGCAGTCCAACCACTTCAAGCCCTTGATCCTTGTACTTAGCATACCAATCATTTATGTATGGAATAGTTCTTTGGCAGTTGATACAACTGTAGGTCCATATATCAAGGAGTACTACTTTGCCTTTAAGTTCGCCGAGAGTGATAGGTTTACCATCGGTATTCACATAACCATCGATAGAGCTTAACTCTGGCACTTTTTTATATTTCGATTGCTTTTGTTCCATCGTGAGGTATGTGGAGGTGCTTTGTGTCGATACATTTTCTGAAGCGTTGTTACTTTGCAAAAGTCTCTGTTCGATCTTGGTAACATCAAAGAAACCTGAATCAAGGAGAAAGAGTTGTGTCTTCTTGTCGAGTCCACCAATGATAGCAATGCCGACAATGAGGAAAATAATACCGAGAGTTTTCTTGAACCATCCTTTCGGATCCGCGGCAACACCGAGCTTGTTCATTATTTTTTGGCCGACAATTGATACGACAAGAAGTGAGAGACAAAGACCAACGGTATACGCAAGGAGATATGTAAGTCCGAGAAAGAAATTGACAGGCAATACCGTTGCCAAGACAATGAAGTATGTGGGGCTACATGTCGAGAACACAGGCCCGAGTGATGCGCCAATAATTATATCGCCCGTCATGTTTTTCTTCTGGTAACCCTTACCCATGAGCATGTTTGACTTCGCACTTAGTTTTGCGAGTAGTTTACTTTCCCAGAGCGATGGAAAAACAGTAACAAGGCCGAGGAAAATAACGATACCTCCTGAAATCCATTTCCATACATATTCAGGAATATCGATGAAGAGCGTACTTGCCTTGAGGAGTAAGGTGAAGGCAATAACTGAAACTCCGAGCGATAGGATGATGGTAAAGGTTTTTCTTCCACCGCCGGAAAGAGTTCCGCCGACAATCACAGGAAGAAGTGGCAAGATACAGGGAGCAAGTACTGTCAAAACTCCCGCAATAAATGAGATGAAGAGTAACAACATATTATTTCACTTCTGCTACAAGAGCGGTGAGTGTCGGACTACCACTCCACTTTTTGATAAGCGTGCCATCTTTGTCTACCTGAACAAAGGTGTGCTGATACGTAACAGCATATTTTTGCTTAAGTGCGGTAGAGTCATCATAATTAACATCAAGTATTGCGAGGCTTTGTGGAATCTTCGAGAGATTAGCCTTTATATCTGCATCCACAGCTCTACATGTCGGGCACCAGCTTGCTCTAAAAAAGAGTACGACATCGTGAGTCGCTGAAGCGAGCATAACTTTATCTGGTGAGTAAGCTTCATACGAGCCAGCCTTCTGCATCATAGCTTCCTTGTCTTTTATTGCATCTTTGTCCATCATCGCCTGATCATTGTCTTTCATCATGGCGGTGTCCTCGACTTTATCTTTCATCATGGCATCATCCCTGTTCTGCATTGATGCATAGACCCCTCCAACAATGACTATCAATGCAATAACTCCAATACCTATTCCTATATTTTTATTCATATAATTTACAAAATATTACCTGTTAATTACTAATATGGTGTAAGTATATATAATACAAAATAGTATGTAAAGTAGACTTTACATACTAAAGATTCCTATCACTCCACATTCGAGTACCAATTTTTGTAAGAAGCATCACAACGAGAATAAAGACAAGCCAAGGGTCTAGAGATTCCATATACTCCTGTACGACAATTGCAATTATAAGTACTGCTGATCCTGCAAGGAAAGCATTTCTACCAGCAAGTGTTCTGTGTTGATCATCTCGTTCATCAACTATTTTTTCTCTTAGAATAAAGCTGGCAAACAGAACAAAAAGAATTAAAACTACAAAAAGAACGCACATGATAAAAATATCGGGCATCCATAGATGAAAAGGATTAACAAGTAATACTGACAATAGTATAAGTGAGCTTGCAACACTAACTTCTTTGAGATTATTTTTCATAGGATATTTTGAATATTTTCTCGACGGGCATCGAAAAGAACCCAGCGATCTTAAGGGCTAGTAAGATGGATGGCGTGTAATTGCCTTTTTCGAGAGCAATGATAGTTTGACGGCTTACTTGTACTTTTACCGCCAAATCTTCTTGGGTTACACACATATCTCCGCGAAGTTTGCTCACTTCATTTTTGATGCGTTCTGACATACGTCTGGATGTCTCTGAGTATATATTTCAAAAGTAAAAATGTAAAGTTGTCTTTACTTGTACATTGCCACATCCTCAGCTGTCGGCTGCGTAATTCCAAAGAAACCCTGCTTGATATTCGGGATCCAAATGTGAGCTTTATTCTGCTTCCAAAAGGTTCCGATATCTCGCACCACGTCGAGCCGAGTGTTGGTTTTAGTATCAAAAAAGCCTTCTGTGTTATAAACAAAAAAAGAGGGTTTGGTTCGAAAATTTCATTGAGTAACGGGACCCATTTTACCAAAAACTCAAAAATACTTTACTCAAAAGCAATCTCTTGTCTTCAGTGGTAGCTATCATCACGGAAAGCTATTATTCTTTTTGTTAAATTTGCATCATATCTTAACTTTTCGATGTGGATGTTGAATTAAAAAATAATGTGTATAACCTATATACTTATATATCCTATTACATACTATAATTAGTTTGTCTTATAAGTTTAATATAATAATAATTTTATGACAGATCATATGATGATGGAACCAATGATGGGTATGGATACAGGCCCACAAATCCTAGGTTTTAGTTTGGGAGCGTTTTTAATGCTAGCATCAGGAATATTTTACTTACTTTGCGTATTTTTTGTTTGGAAATCATATAAAAAAGATAAAAATGAATTGGTCGGAGCACTTCTGGCTTTTTTAGTCTATCAAGCTTTCAATATGGTACTTATGGGATTAGAAATTCACACCATGAATATTATATACAGCAACCTCGCTGCTCTTTCTGTGTTTATTGGTTCTGCATATATGTTGAAATTCCCTTTTTCTTCTTTTTCAAAAGGAACAAGAAATACGATTTTCTTCATTACACTAATTATAGTCTTTGGTCTTTTTGCATGGTTTATGCAAAATGAAATGCGACAAATGGAACTTATGAACTTCACTCTATGGTATGACATTATCGTAAATGGAATCTTAGTTGGAGGATTCATGTTTATACTTGCGCTTCGTACAAATGAAAAATGGCTAAAAGTAAAAGCATTTGGTGGTAGTACAGGAGTTATCAGTTGTTGCGTAGTCTCAAATGGTGCAATGCTCAGTGGAGCACTACTTACAAGTGCATTCTTTGGATTCCTAGCTCCAGTCCTCATCCTAATTTCACTTCTCTCTTCAAGAAAAAGTAACTAATGAGTAATAAAGTAGAAAAAGCTCTATATATCATATTCGGGGGGATATCTGGGGTCGCCATCGGAGAAGTGATGCTTTCTATTCCCTTTTTCGATATAAAAAATGATTATTTTATCATTATGATGTTAGGAATTATGGGAGTTCTTTCTACTTTAATCATTATTTTATATAGGCGACAAGTACTTGAAAAAGAAAGCCAGGTTCTAAGAAATGAGACGGTAGCCCTTATCACCCATGAGATGCGAACCTCACTTACATCTACAAGTTGGGCCTTGTATTTCGTATTAAATAATTATGATCAATTCCTAAAGCCTGAAGATAAAAAAATGATTGATGATGCAGTTAAGTCAATCCATACAACCGTTATGCACACTGTTAATCTACTCGACGTCAGCCTCCTTGATATTGGTAAATTATCAATATCATTAAATTGGCAAGAGCTAGAACAAGTTGGTCAAATGCTAAAAGATACTATTGAAAAATATAATATTGGTGCCCAAAGAGAACAAATAAATTTAACTTCTAATGTTCGACTTGATCCTAAAAAGAAAGCTGAAATAGATAATTTAAGACTTAGAGTTATTTTAGAAAATCTTCTTGAAAACGCTATCCAATACACCAAAGGTAAGGACAAAAAAATACATGTCGATATCAACAATAATGCAACAACACTAAATATTGTTGTAAGTGATAATGGTATCGGTATACCGCGAGATGAACAAGCTAAAATCTTCGAAGAATTCTATAGAGCCAGTAACGCTCGTAAAAAATTGAGTAGCGGAAGCGGTATTGGTCTTCATATGTGTAATCAATACGTTAAAGCGCATCATGGGACCATTCGTTTTGAATCAGAAGAAGGTAAAGGATCTACTTTTATCATTGCTATTCCACTCAAAACCTCTGCTGATGTAAATGAATTTTTACAAAAAGTATGAAAATATTCCCCCAACTTAATCAAAGTTTCTTGCGAAGGGCGACCAATTTTTGGACTATAATATTTTTTATAGCTATCATCGCAGACTTTATAACAAATAATAGTCTCGACAAAGGAGGGTTAATTCTTCTTATCTCAGTCTTTTACACTGCATTCCTAGCCATCTATAGTGCCGAGAAAGAATTCAAACGTTGGCATGAATCAAATAATACAATGCACCCTGGAGAACTTTATGTTGTTCTTTGGACTATACTTATTGTCGGTCTCCTTGCATTAAATCTTTATATCAAAAAAGAATACGAACTGCCTGCTGAAGTCCGTGCTACATATATTGTAATTATTGGTATACTAGCGATTACCAAGGAATCAAAGTACTTATACAAACAAAATAAAAAGAAATGAATTCAAAATCACTTATATGGATAGGTATGACAGTCGGTTCCACTATTGGAGGATATATTCCCACACTATGGGGAGATAGTTTTCTATCTTTTACCTCTATACTATTAACTGCCATCGGAGGTTTTGCAGGTATTTATATAGGTTTTAAAATTAGTAACTACTGATTTTTCTTAACATCATCGTAAGTGATTTTTGAAATAGATGAAATTATTGATTCACTCATTTCCGTATGCTCTCCAAACTTATGTGACACGGTAATTCCCCCTGGTATTCATACATATACAACATTACACTCCTTAGATAATAAAAAAACAGATGCTATAATATAAATATATGGACGAATTATTGGTTTTTGATCTAGACAATACATTAGCTATAAGCAAGACTGTTATCGACAAAGAGATGTCTTATCTCCTAGGAGAACTCTTGCAGATAAAAAAAGTATCAATCATTACCGGAGGAAGTTTCAGACAAATAGAAAAAGAAGTTATTTTTAATATGAAACTTGATACTAATTTTTCAAATCTACATCTTTTTCCTACCGATGGAACAGCATACTATGCCTGGATTATAGGAGAAGGAAAATGGCAAAAGATTTATCAAGAGTCACTTGATCCTAAAGATAAAGTTAAAATAATCAATGCTTTCAATATAGTATTGAAAGAAATTAATTTTGATATAGGTAATATTATTGGTGAATTGATCGAAGACCGTGAGTCGGCAATCACTTTTTCCGGACTAGGTCAAGAGGCGAAACTCGCAGATAAAGAGAAGTGGGATCCTGATAATACAAAAAGAGCCATGATAAAAAAATTGCTCGATAAAAAGCTTCCTGATTTTGAGATTCGAATTGCAGGAACTACTTCTATAGATGTTACAGCTAAAGGATTAGATAAAGCATATGGAATTAAAAAGATGATAGAATATATTAAAGTTCCGTTAGAGAAAATGACTTTCATTGGTGATTCTCTTTTTATAGATGGAAATGATAGTCCTGTGATTGCGAC
>JAYTYJ010000031.1:0-1782 GCA_043742445.1 Candidatus Tayloriibacteriota bacterium
TGGCATCACAACTCTTCCTGTCGCCTTTATCTTTACGTTCTATGAAGTCTATGTTTTTGCTTATCTCATATATCATTTTGTCAAAAATATATACAATCATTATGAAAAGTTACGTACTATTGGTTTGTCTTTAGACATACCAAACTTTGATCTTTTTTATACTGAGACGAGTACGCTTGCCTTTGTGAGCATGGTCACTTTCACCTTATTTATTTTTGCAATAGTTGTGGCGCGAGAACTGACAAATGATAAGCAGGATTTTTATAAAAACTTTCCTATTTTCTTTGTTTTCTTCCCCATTTTTGTTGGTATTTATATGACGAAAGCTGTCTTTGGTACGGTCTTTAATCGAAGAAATGAATGGATACTGCAAGATAATAAAGGGGCGTTTCAGGTGGCGAAAAGTGAGTCCTAGTCTTTATTTCAAATAGTTTTTTAGTTTTTCTCCGGTGTCATCCTCGCGACAGTGCTCACTATTTAGGCACAGTGAAGAAATGTCTAATATTTTTGTCATCCTGGGGCGAGCCTGTATTCAGGTGAGAGCCCGGGATCCAGTATTCATGAAAGTTTTTTCTTTTTTAACTTTCCTTCTCAATGACCGGCATACTTTTTGTGCTCAAAAAGTTACTTCACGAACCCCTCACGGGGCGATTTACAGTCTAGCAAGATTGTCCTTTGGATTAATCGTCCGCTCGTCAGCGTCCGTGAGTCAGTTCAAAGAAAAGTTTCGGTTTACTTATACATTTCTGTTGGTATGCTATTATCATAAGTATATGTTAGAAAATTTAGTAATAACCTCAGTTTTAGGAATACTAGCGTTTAGTCTTTTTGAATTGATGAACATAAGAATTGTTATAGAACAACTTCGAGATTTTCTGCTTTCTATTGAGTCTAATTCAAATCGTAATAGGGAGACTGTGCGAGAAATAGAACATAAAATAAAAAAGATTGAAAGGATTTTGGCAGTAAAGGAAATGGTTGAAAAAACTGGCTGCACGCCGGATCAAGCAGTAAAAATCTTCGAAGATATAGAAGAAAAATTAAGAGAGTATGAAATGCAAACAGAGATGGAATATCATAAAAAAGAAGTTGAGAAATCGTTAGAAAAATTAGAACAAGAACAAGAAAAGATTAAAAAATTCAAAAGATATTTTAGATTATAAATTAGCTAGCAGTCAGTAAATTTGTAGATGAAGAGTAACAGACTCATTTTTAGAATCCTCTATTTTTTGTTAGTATAGAAACATGCAAGGACACGCTCACCCTATTACTCTTTTAACAGACGACATCGCCAAAATTTTTACCGAGATAGGCTTTGACGTGGTTGATGGACCAGAGCTTGATAGCGAATGGTACAACTTCGACGCACTGAACGTTCCGCGCGATCATCCATCTCGTGATATGCAAGATACGTTTTGGATAGATAAAAAAACAATAGAGAGAGAGTTGAGTGATGCTGAGCAAAAAGCATTTGATGAGCACGGCTCGCTCGGCTATGTACTCCGCACACATACTTCAGGTGTACAAGTTCGTACTATGGAAAGATGGGTACGAGAAGGGAAAGAATTTCCGCTCGCTGTTGTGATACCAGGTAAAGTATTCAGGAATGAGGCGACAGATGCTCGTCACGAAGCACAATTTCATCAAGTGGAAGGACTAGTGGTAGGAGAAAATATTACGCTTGCTCATTTAAGGGGAACTCTCGAATATTTTTTCAGTGCATTATTTGGTAGGAAGATAGAGATACGTTTTCGATCATCTTTTTTTCCATTTACAGAACCA
>JAYTYJ010000032.1:0-4524 GCA_043742445.1 Candidatus Tayloriibacteriota bacterium
CTTTATTTTTGAATGGTCCGAGTTCTTTAAGCACAATCCCCCAGTCCTCAGATGACCTTATAAAGCCTTATTCCTTAATGATCTCAGTATCACCACTACAGTATTGAATACTGTACTAAACTGGAAAAAGAAAAAGCCATAAGTGGGATTACTCATGGCGTTTTTCTACATGAAAGTAACAATGAAACTTCTTTCATTTCTCAAAACTATCTACAAGCCAATCCATGGCACGATCTAACATACCCACCTACATAATGACTTCCTTTACCGTGGCTGTTATAACCACCCACCCGATGACTGCCGTGTCTCCCTCGGGCCTCTGCACTGTTTGCTGAAAACGATAACCCAGTCAATACAATAGCCAATAAAAACGAGCCTAAGATGATGTGTTTTTTCATACTCTTTAAACTACTCTTATAGGATAATGAGGTCAAGAGCGCTACAGCAATTTCTCGCCAATAGATTTTACGTTTAATTTCTAGTCTGTTGAGTTTTGCTCTCACCCATGCTCTACTCTTAGTATATGCAATGGCTAGTCGGTGTGCTGGCAGCAGTCAGTATTGCGTTTGCAAGCGGTTTTTTTGGCAGTAATACAACTGCACCTGCTACCCCTATTGTTCAACCCCAATCAGCCACAAGCGTTGTCACTCCAGAACCAATACTAAAGGAAACAAACGTCCAGCAAGTGGATCGGGTTCCAACTGATACTAACGGGGAAACTGACACTAGTCAGAATAGCCAACCAGTCTACGATTCCTCGGCAGTTTCAGAATCTGACTCGAGTGCTGTTGATAACACTAGCCAAGATGGACAGCCATCTTCTGACACCTCGGAAGCGGATACTGCTAACACAAGTGACGGATTATCAAACGACAACTCCTATACAAATGTATCAGGGGACACCGTGCACTCACCCGCCTATTCTACCGATGGAGATATTCCAGCGGGGGCGAGTGCACAGTGTGACGATGGCACATATAGCTTTAGTCAGCATAGAAGTGGTACGTGCTCGCATCATGGCGGTGTTTCGACGTGGTACTAAATGCTCATCACAACGCAGTATTTGCGTTTTGACAGAGTATTGAGACAACACAAGCGGAAGCAAAGTTGAAAAGGAACTTATAATACCAGAATGTATCCACATTATCATCATTTCCTCCATTCTACGGGTCCCGATAGTAATTCAAGCTTTTGGGGCGGTTTCTCGGGCGCATTTTTCGCTTTTGTATTTGGATTGATCACTTACATAGTTACTAAAAGACGTGAGCGGTTCATTCAACACAAAAACGCTCTCGTTCAAATGGATAGATTTCTAAATAGACGACTTAATGATTTAGCTAACCTAGAAGAGGTCGTTCAACGTATGGGAGATAGTCTTTCTAAGGGGAAAGTTACAAGCAATAGATTGTTCACTCTTCAAATCCCTGAAGGAGTTGTTATGGAGTTGGGGAGCATTGATTTGGCGAATAAGCTTTTTTCATACCAATTAATAATTGATCGCTTCAATTTTAATGTGGCAACTGCTAATCATGCTTTGACTCGATTAGAAGATCTTTTCATTGCTGGTCGATCAATTGCGACTGAGAACTTCAATTTTATTCGCGAGACGCTTGAAAACACTTTGAAAGAAATTCCACAGTTCACCAATGCCACAGAGGAGCTCATAGTTTTAGAGAGATTACATCAGAAAAAGCTAAGGAATAAGAGCTCTTTCGTATGCGGTGTATTTAATAGCAATTGGGATCTTCCAATTACTGGTGAGGAGATTGCAAAAGAGCATGCAGCGCTAATTTCTGAAATAGAACAGGTCCAAAATAGCCCTACGAAAGATATTCTATAGCCCACCTTCAAAGGTCGTGCGAGTCTTTCTAAAAGGAGTATGATTGGAAGTCATGGAAGAACATGACTATAGGAAGGAAAAGATTGAGCGTGTCACTCTAGTACTGGGCATATTTACTGCTAGTGTTATTGGTTTTGCCATCAACATATTTACCAACATCTATTGCGATGTGTTTCTTACGGAGACTAAAAAGATTACTGACTACAATCAGATTGCTATGGTCATTCCCGTTCTCGTCTTTATATTTTCGGTAGCATTTCTTTCGTTCTTGGTTTACGATCATCAAAACGGACTAAACCTCGATAGGTCATTCTTCAAAAGATTTTCTGACTATTATGGCAATGTCTTTTGGATGAGTCGTCTCACCAAGAAACTTATGCATATAGTTTTTTTCATTGGTAAATGGTTAATGGCGATAGTCATAGGTCTATCACTCTATAAGGGATCTGGGACAAAAGCACTTTTTATTTGGGTTGGAACTATAGTGTTTTGGTTTGCGATAAAATATCTTTACAAACGAAGAAGTAAGCTCAACCTCTATCTAGTGAAGTTTTATAAGCAAGCTACAAAGTTGGACGAGGGAATTTAAAGATCACACAACCATATGCTGATTGAACTTCGGGTTATGCTACATAAATATTATTGACTGAATAGCACTTTTATCGCTACAAAGGGGAAGTTCAGTCGAGATATTAAGTATTATTTACCACACATGGCGTTATATATGGTTTCGCCGATGGTTTCAGGGACGATATGTGACCAGTCCTGCTCTGGGATAGAGCCGATCACGGCTCCATCAATACCATAATTGATTGCTGAAGCAGATTTTATTTTCTTTTCTGAACAATTCAATTCAAAATTAGATTTAGAGTAACTTTGGTCGTCGGTATTTATAATTTTTATCCAAAGAGAAACAGAATTTCCTTGAGAGAAATCGAGTGTTTGGATATCTACATCGTATTCTGTATTTCCGCTTACGGATAGTTTTTTCCATCTATCGAGCGACTGAGCGTAAGCAGAGTCATTGTGAACTGCTCTAGCGTAATCGAGCGAAGCTTTTTTAAAGTCGCCTGCCTTAATGTAAGCATCTCCGCGCGCAACGTAGAGGTCTGAGAGAATAAAATCTCCGTACGGTTCGCTATTTTTCTGCATATTCTGAAGGAAATCTGTAGAGGTCATGTTCGGAAAATACTTTTGCCGCAGCCCTTCTATTAAATCGATGTCTGTAATATGTTTGAACTCAGGATATATGCTTCTAATCGCAGAGATTGTTGTTATCAGTATCTGGTCGCTAAACTTTAATCCTATTGCTTTCGTTAAATCATCAATCGCATTCGCATAATCAGAAGATTTAATGTAAGCATCTGCACGGTTTTGATATGTCATTCCTAAGTGACCAGTATCAGGAGATTTGCGCCCACTGGTGTGTTTTAATCTGATTGCATCTGATAGGTCACTTGAAGCTCCCAAGGAGTTGCCCGTATTAGTTTTTGCTAACCCTCTGTCGTTATACAAGCCAGCATTATTAGGGTCTAACTCGATTGCTTTATCGTAATAAGGGATTGCATCAGCATATTGCTTCAAGCTAAAAAGTTCTTCAGCTACAGATGCATAAGCTTCTTTTAGTCTAGGGTCAGCGGTAATTGCTTGCTTAAAGTATTCCAAAGCTTTTGTATTTTCGATATCTCTCGCCTTATCATATGCGGCAGTATTTCCCAATTTTGGGAATGCATATATGTTGAATGCCAACTTCTCGGCTAAGTTTCCTAAAAAGTAATAAGGTAATGCGGCACTAGGATTAAGGCTAACTGCTTTTTTCAAGTCATCAATTGCTGGAGCATAGTACTTAGTGTCATAAAAAGAAAATGAACCGAAGAAAAGACCTCTGTACATGTAAGTTCTATAGTCAGTTGGGAACTTTTCGGCGAGCAGATTGAAATCAGAAAGACTCAACACTGTAAGTTGTGTAGTGTCTTCAGCTTTTACGCCCCCAGTATTAAATGCCTCGTTGGGACTGCTCAGGTCACTCTTTACGGCAGTGTCCAAGTCGTTTAGAGTTGTTTCGAAATCGCCTAATTGAAAATCAACTTTTGCTTTTGCACCATATATCGAAGCGATAGAGGGTGCGCCAATATCTTTTTCTGAACGATATTTAATTGTGCTGTCTATATCATGAGCGACTGAGTGGTAGTCGGTGGTACCAGCTGCCATCGAAAGAGTGGCCCTCAAAATATATGTCTCGGAAAAGGATGGATATTTATCTATTACCTTACCCAATGCAGCTACAGCCTGTTGGTTCTTTACTTTGTCTTTTCCATCTCCCGAAATCTTCATAGCATCAATAATTTCTTGATACATCGCTTTATCGTGCGGCGAGACTGCTGTATATGACACATCTAAATCTGAAGCAAACTCCTTTAGACCTATTGCTTCTATTGCTTTTGCTTCGGTTCCTATCACTGGGGCAGGAGAAGTGGGTTGTTGATTTTGTGAGTAAGAATAAAAACCTCCAATGACTCCTAGTACTAATAACAAGCTAAAACCTACTTGGATAAGTTTTTTCATTTATAATAAGTGTACACCATCCCTCAGAATGTGAAGTTGCGTGCAATTCTTCTAAAATCTCGCTTTTGTAAGTGACTAAAATAGAATCAGGCAGGCAAATGCTTTCTCCACTTGGAGAC
>JAYTYJ010000033.1:0-2525 GCA_043742445.1 Candidatus Tayloriibacteriota bacterium
TGGCGTGCGCCAGCGGCGGGTCCATGTACGTTGTAGCGTAGTGCATAACACTGTCTCTCCCCGTTAAATAAAAATAGTACTTTGTTTTCACTGGATTAACGGTAGCACGTATCGCTTCAATCCCAGGGTTTGTTATGGGGCCTTTCGGTAAACCTTTATATATGTAAGTATTGTATGGTGAATCAATCTTTAAATCAGCAAACGTAACACCGTTTGTTCTACCCGTAATATAATAAAATGGAGGGTCTACCTGAAGAGGAATTCCCTCTTCTAATCTTTTCCATAGAATGCCAGCGACGATTTCTCGGTCCTCATTATTATTTGCTTCTTTTTCTACTATAGATGCCATAATAATAATATCTTTTAATGCTTTATTAAATCCAGTAATTTCTTTAGAAATTGTTTTGATCTTATAATTAAAATTATTTTTCATAACTTTTATGATTTCTTCAGCCTTAACATTTTCTAAAAAATCGTAAGTATCTGGATATAAGTACCCTTCATCTTTTTTTGCAAGAGAAATGAAGCGAGGTGCGTTGAAATTGGGGATATATTTAAAATAAATAGAGGCGATATCTTGCACATTTGTCCCTTCAAATATCACAATATGTTCTTTGATTTGCTTCTGGTCTCCCGTTATAAGACGATTAACTATTTTAAATAAATTTTCCTTACCAATAAATTTATAATCCCCTGCTTTAACTCCTCTACCTCTAGATGTGATGGTTGTTGTTACTTTAAATCCAAATGAAGATGAAATTAACTTGGCTTTATATAAATCATCGGCAATTGATGATATCGATTCACCTTTTTCTATGTGAAAATTTAGTTGTTCATTTGGAAAATCTTTAGGTGCTTGTGAAATAATTAAGATAGTAATAATAAAAATAGAAATTACGACAAAAGATATTTTTAGTAAGATATTTTTTTCTAAAAAGTTCATATTATATTGGAAGATTTGCCGGAGCCCCAGATTTTTTTGAAGGGATGCGATTCAATGTCGGTGTAGTAGAAACTTTTCCAGGTAGATGAAATACTGAAGCCAATTCTTCGACGTTAAGCACAATAACCGGTCCTTCATTGTGAGGTTTATGGAAAAAAGATCTTCGTTTAAAAGCATTTAATCCTTCTGCCTTGATTGCATTTTGTCTTATATTATTAAAATCTTGCCAAGGGTAATCAAATTTACTGAGCCAGTGTGTTGGCTTAAAACCATTGAGGTGGGGATTTGTATATGCACGTAAAAGCCCTCGAACTGAGCCAATATTTGATCCATTATAAAAATCTTTTTTACCGAGATAGATGCATCGAATTCCTGTGTCAAAAGAAATTTTTGAGACGCTTCTTTCCAGTGCTGATATTCTTTCTTGTTCTCCTTTTGTTGGGTTTGGGAATTTAGTTCCTGTATCTCCAGGTGGTAAAGCCGCTTTTCTAATATTTTCAATTTCTTTTTTTGCTGAGTCTTTCCAAAGATCAGTTTTTCCAAACAGTGTACCTTCTTTGGGGCTTTCGGCTTTGTGGGCACGGATAATGATTTGTAACCAACATTGTTGGTTTGGACCAATCGATCCCATATATTCTATAACAGTATTGATAGGGTCGATTTTATTTTCTTCGTCTACACTTTCCTTTTCGAGTCCATAGTCTACGTATGTTTTAATTGGGAAAGGATCAGGACCGGTAAGCGCATAGTCTGTAACATACAGATCCATCTCTTTTGAATCAAAATGAACAGATTTTGTATAATCTGGCATCTCATGAATTTCGATATTAGGATATTGAGCGTAGAGCCCACTTTCAATAAGTCCTCGAAATTTATTTTGAGAATAAATGTAAAACTTTACAGAACCTTCAATTGAGACTATTTCTAGAGAAAAATGAGCACGGACTTGCCCTTTTATATTTTTATCGATAAAAGTTGTTTCCCCTCCAGTCTGATATAGAGACATTAAAAAAACTTCCATTGCTAAAGGAGATTTTGTTATTTCTTGTGGTAGTTTAATCTCTAGAAGTACCCATGAAAGACCAAAGAGATATTTTGCACGGACGTATTGCATCCAAGCTTCCCAAAGGATGAAGATAAGCAAAAGTGGTAGCCATATAAAAGAGCTTGTAATGATGAGATTAAAACTATGATTTACTATATCTACGTATTCTGTGGTTAGGAGCGGAAGTTTATTTAATGCAAATACTAACCCAACGACTACGATGATTAGACTGGGAATCAGTACTGGTGAATAGACAATTAAAAACTCAAACATATGTGCACTATTGTACCATATCCTTTCTCTACTATGCTGCCACTTTTACTTCTGTAACTTCGTATTTACCATCTTTTGTTTTTCTAAAGTTCTTTTGATTCTGAAGATTGACCATAATAGTGTTTTCTTTTACATATCTTTCCTTCATCACCTTGTCAATAATTTCTTCTTTAGTCAGTGGACCATTTTTTTCGAGAATATTTCTAATTACATCTTTTACTACACCCGACATGTACCCCCATTCTCTCAATGCATAGAGACCTC
>JAYTYJ010000034.1:0-25029 GCA_043742445.1 Candidatus Tayloriibacteriota bacterium
CTCTCCAACAAGGCTTCTCTGTATACCATCAGGTTTTATAATAACAAGTGTTTTTTCTTTTTTGGGATGTGGTTCGTTCATTTAAAATTATTGTAAACTCTCCCTTATCTTCTTTAATTTATCTTCATCTCTTTTCTTTAAATCCTTCACATCTAAATCCTTGAGAGCACTAACAGCCTCTTTTAATGCTTCTTCATATTCACTATCAATACTATTCATTATATCTAGGTACATAGTGGCAAAATTCACAAGGTTTTCCCCTCTTTCCTCACTCGTCATCTTTTGGTCCATGATTTCTTTAATCAAAGCGCTTGCCTCTGTGATTTTATTTTCTGAAAGAAGCTTTTCGAGTTGAGCTATTTTATCGTTATTCATAACTTTTTATAATTAATTTTCTTTATACTCACCAGATTCAGCTTTATGCATGATTCGGTAGAGCATGATTTTTTTAGCTGCATGTTGAGGATCAGTAGAAGCTTCGTAGTCAGTAGCTATTAATTTTAGACTGTCTAACACTATCTGACGGGCCTGCTTATCCTCTTTTGATCCTAGTTTTTTTATTTCAAGGTATTTTATAACTATGTTTTCAAATTTTGAGAAAGTACCATTTCCAAGAGACATCGCCTCAGTCGCTGTGTATATTTCTTCATCGACCTTATTCGAGATTGCAGTATTGATTTGTTCTTGAAAATTGGGAGGGAGTTTACCAAGCAAATCTAAGCCTTTTGTACCATCAGCCCTCATTGCTTCAAATCTATCTTGCAATTTATTTAATTGACTAGAAGTAGAATTAGGGGCTACAAGAAAATCTTGCAACTGTCTTGCTACTGCCGTTTTTATAGCATCATGAAGCGCGCTGATTTGAGATATCTCACCCAATATTTCTTCCCTAACATCTCCCTCATTCTCAATATTCTTTTGTTTTCTATCTCGTATAAAAGTACCGTAGGTAAGATTTAATGCAAAATAACCAAACGCAGCAAGATCATCTTTATCTCCATCTTTTTTATTTTTTTCAAAAGTCGCTATCTTCTTTTCCCATCCAGAAATATTGGATGTAAGATTTTCCTGTTTTTCCAATTTCTCTTTTAGTTGATCTATTCTTTCAGGTTTATCTATGGCCTGTTTTTCTAGATGGCTATCGATAGACTTCAAATCAGCATCGTTTAAATGTATACCCAACTCTTTACTTAGCTTTTCTTTACACAAATCCCTATAACCCTTTTGCACCATCTCCAAAGTCTCAAAAAGTTCTACATGGCCTTCCATTTTTGATTCATTGCCTATATCTTTTTGATCTACTCCTTTCTTGGCTAAAAAACTAGCAAAACCTTCTCTATCAAGAGCTTCATCAAATCTATCCTTTCCTATTTCTTTTGCCATATAGATGTTTAGAAAAATAATTATTCTTACGAGCCTATTATATCATAGTTAGTATCTCCGCTCCCCCTTTAGTAATCAGCACCGTATGTTCAAAATGCGCCGACTGTTTTCCATCTTTTGTTTTATATGTCCATCCATCATTATCTAAATAAATATGTCGTGAACCGAGATTAAAAATAGGTTCAATCGCTATCACCATCCCTGGCTGTAAAACTTCTCCGACTCCAGCGGTTCCATAGTTCGGTATAAAAGGATCTTCATGAACTGAATAACCGACACCATGTCCCGCCAGTTCTTCTACGACCGATACTTTTCCAGCTAGAGCTACTCTTTCTACAGCAACTCCTATATCACCTGTCTTTTTTGCCCCCCTAGCAGCCTTTATACCAGCCGTAAGAGCTTTTTTTGTGGTCTCTATAAGATTCTTTAGTTCACTAGGAATGATTCCGACTGCCACAGTTAAAGCTGAGTCAGTTATCAGACCTTTATGATTAAGACCTAGATCTAATGTAACAATATCACCTTCTTTCAAAACTTTATTACCAGGAATACCGTGAACAATTTCATCATTAACTGATACACATAGACTTGCTGGGAATGGAGTTTTTGAATCTCTAGTAGAATAATTTAAAAAAGCTGGAGTGTCTCCCCCTTCCAATATGAGATCATACGCTTTATCATCCAACTCTTTGGCAGTCACTCCCGGCTTTACTATTTGAACCAATATATTTAAAATTTCTGCATGTCTTTTTCCACCCTGCCTTAAAAGTGCTATTTCTTCTTTAGACTTTATAGTAATCATACATGGGCAATAATATCGTTATGAATTTCCTCTACTGATCTATTTCCATCTAGATATACAAAGTCATATTTTTTATTATTTTTATAGTACTCAATAGCTGGAACGACATCAGTTTCAAACCAAGAAAGTCTCTCGGCAATATCTTCCCTAGTATCATCTGCTCTTTTTCGTGCCATTAGACGGTCGATCGATGCTTCTTTTGAAAGATCTAAATAAATCACGATTGGTCTCATTAAACCATAAAATTCAAAAATCGAATCGGCAACTCCGGCTTCATGCAGTTTTCTCGGCATTCCGTCCATAATAATATGTTCATTTTTTGTAAACTTATTGACCAAGACGTTTGCCCACATATAAATAGCCAAAAATTCCGGTTGAAGTCCTCCGACATCAGAAATAGCCTTAGACATTTTCTGAGTATCAGAATTACCTACGATAAATTTTCGGAATTCATCTCCAGTTTGGATATAAAGAATGTCTCTTTTTGGATCTACTTTCTTCAGATATTCATTTAATAATTTTGCTTGTGTTCCCTTTCCGCACCCACTTCTTCCGATAAATATGAAGCTTTTTTGATTCATTTGATAAGTATAGCGCAAATTTCGTAAGCGCAAAAATAATCTTCTAACTAGTATTCTCTCATTGAAACCTGCGCATCAACTTTCTTTAATAAGTCTAGAACTACAGATACAACTATAAGCAGAGCTGTACCTCCAATAGCTAGAGATTGATTACCAGTGAATCCTTGTGTAATGAGAGGAAGAACAGCCACAATACTTAGAAATAGTGCACCGACAAGAGTAATTCGAGTTACAATTTTGCCTAAATATTCCATTGTTGATTGACCCGGTCGAACTCCTGGAATAAATGCTCCACCCTTCTGCAGGTTCTCAGATATTTGTTTTGGATCGAAAGTAACAGCCGTATAAAAATACGTAAAAATAAATACGAGGAAGAAGTAAAGAATAGCGTGCCACCAGGGATTGGCGAGGAAATCTGAAACCGAAGTAGCGAACTCAGCAATTCCTACACTTGAAGAATGTGAGAAGAAATTGGCAATGATTTGAGGGAAAAGAAGAATCGAAAGTGCGAAAATGATTGGAATCACTCCAGCTTGATTGAGTCGCAACGGAAGGTATGTAGAGACACCGCCATAGACTTTATTTCCTCTCACTTGTTTAGCATAAGTTACAGGAACAGATCTTTCTGCTTCCGTCACAACAACTACAGCGATTATAACTACAAGACCAATAACAAGAGCAAGTAAGTAAAATGGTAAATCTGCAGAACTAAAACCTGCAAAGAATTGAAAGATTCTTTGTGGAAGAACTGCTACTATACCTGAAAAAATAATCAACGAAACTCCATTCCCAATACCAAATTCTGAAATGAGTTCGCCGATCCACATAAGTAGCAACGATCCTCCAGTCACAACAATAATGTTTACAGCAAAGACCAGAGGCGTCATATGTGGAATAACATTTTGACTTTGGAAAAGAGTGATGAATGCGAAAGCTTGAAGTGCAGCGAGGGGTACAGAAGCATATCGTGAATACTGTGAAAGTTTTTGTCGCCCTGCTTCCCCTTCTTCTTGCATCATAGCTTTCATGCTCGGAAACATCATCGTCAAAAGTTGAATGATAATAGAAGCAGTAATGTATGGACCAACTCCAAGCATTACAATAGAAAGCTTAGAAATACCTCCTCCTGAAAAAATATCCAAAAGACCTAGAAATTGATTCCCTGCAAGAAGTCTACTGAGACTAGCTGTGTCGATTCCAGGAATTGGAATAGTGGCTAAAAGTCTAAAAACAACAAGTGCTCCTAGAGTAAATCCTATCCTCTTACGAAGTGTTTCGTCCCGAATTACAATTGTTATTTTTTCGAGAAATTTTTGCATAGTATTTTGTTATTAGATTATTTTACAACCTGCACTGGCTTCACTTTTACCGAACCACCAGCCTTCTCTACTTTTGTCTGGGCTTGCTTTGAGATATAGCAACCTTCAATATTAAATTTCTTTGTAATATCTCCAGCACCAAGGATCTTCACTTCTGGGATTCTACCATCGAGTGTTGAAATAGTCTTTCGCTCTATAAGAGTTGCAGGAGAAATAATTGATCCAGTTTCAAAAACTGCTTCGATCTGATCAAGGTTCACAATAGTAGGCTTTTTGTTTGGACTCTTGTTCTGATTGACTCCTCGTCCTCGTAGCTTAGGAATTCTTTTAATAAAATCTCGAAGTTCTGGACGCTTCTTATTACCAGCTCTGGCTGTTTGTCCTTTTCCACCTCGTCCTGAAGTCTTCCCTCTTTTTCCTCCACGACCAACAAGCATTGTCTTTTTATTCTTTGTCTTTGGAATGAGGTTGTGTAATTGCATATAATTTAAATTAATTGAGATTTATTTTGTATCAGACTTCAATGTTCGAGGGTGTTTTGAAAGTTTCTTCAAAGCAGCGATAGTTGCTCGAGCGATATTAAGTTTGTTCTTACTTCCTGAAAGGAGCTTCGCGCAGACATCCTTTATACCAGCATGCTCGATAACATTTCTAACAGCACTTCCAGCTACCACTCCACGACCTCGTGCAGGCATTATCATCACTCGCGCTGAAGAAAATTTTGCTTCAACCATATGAGGAATGACCATTGCAGGAGAAAGCGTAACTTTGATCATATTTTTCTTAGCATGCCGTGTCGCCTTATCGATAGCAAGAGAAGTGTCACCCGCCTTTCCGAGACCGACGCCAACCTTACCTTTTCGATCTCCAGAAACTACAGCAACTGAAAATGTAAACTTTCTTCCTCCAGAAGCAACTCGAGTTACTCGTCTAATAGCTATGATTTTAGTATCAAATTCCGGCTTAACTCGGTCTTTTGTTTCTCGTTGAGGTCTTCGTGATCCACCTCTCTGAGGTCTAGAGAATGCTGGGCTGGCAAAAGAAGTAGCAACTGGGACAGGAGAATTCACTGGAGTTGTTATTGTTTCTTTTGGAGTTGTTGTAATTTCTGGTTCCATATATATTAAAAATTTAATCCTCCTTCTCGGGCAGCGTCAGCAATTGTCTTAATCTTTCCTATATAAAGATATCCGCCTCGATCGAATACCACTTTATCTATCTTAATAGCTTTTGCTGCTTTTGCAATATCAACACCAACTTTCTTTGCATCGTCTGAAGTTGCTTGAGCTAGAGTTTTTCCAGCATCGTCATCAATGAGCTGTGCATACAAAAATTTATTCGATCGAAAAACAGAAAGACGAGGTCTAAGAGCAGTTCCACTCAATGTCGAACGAATTCTCTTATGTCGTCTCTCTATCTTCATTTGTTTTTGTTTACTTGTATTCATATATTTATTTCAAATATTATACGGACTTCTTACCTTGCTTTCGTCTTATAACTTCATCACTATATCTGATTCCCTTTCCTTTATATGGTTCAGGTTTCTTTAAAGATCGAATCTGGGCAGTAAATTGGCCTACTGTTTCTAAATCAATTCCAGAAATAGTGATAACATTTTTCTCTGCAGTTACCTTAAGACCCTCTGGAATCGGTCGCATTACGGGGTGAGAAAAACCGAGAGCTAGGTGGATCTCTTTTCCCTTTACATCAGATTTATATCCAATACCCTCTACGATAAGCTTCTTTTCATAAGCCTTATGAACTCCTTCAAGCATATTTCGGATATGAGAAGCGTAAGTCCCCCATAGAGCTAGGATGTCTAGAGATTGGCGTAAGGGTGTCAAAATTATCTCTTTGTTTACTACCTCAACTTTGACTTCTGGTCGGAAGATTTTCTTTATTTCTCCCAAAGGTCCTTTCACTGTCAAAACTCCAGCTGTGTATGTTACATCTGTTTTCTCAGGAATTGAAATTGGTTTTTTTGCTATTCTTGACATATATTTACCAGATTTTAAATAGAACTTCTCCCCCGACTTTTAATTTCTTTGCATCGACATCTAAAAGAACGCCTTTGGGTGTAGATAAAACAATATTTCCAAAACCACTCTTAAACATTCTTATATCTTTTGATTTTTGATAAATTCTTCTTGATGACTTTGAAATACGATCAACACCATGAATACGAGCTTCGTGGCCCATATATACAAGAGCAAGTTCAAGAGTCTTTTCGATCTGCTTTCCTTTTACATCTATAGACGCAAGATATCCTCCCTTCATAAGAACATGAGCAATATTTTCCTTAAGCGCAGAATATGGAATAGAAAGAGAAGCCTTTCCTGCATCACTTGCATTCTTTATTCTTGTTATGAAATCTGAAATAGGATCTGTTACCATGATGATTTTTTAATTCCTGGAATAACTCCTTCATTAGCGAACTCTCGGAAACAAATACGACACAGGTCAAAATCTCGCATATAGCCATTCTTTCGACCACATCGGAAGCAACGTCGAACCACCCGAGATTTGAACTTGGGAGCTTTACTTGATCGTGCGATTGTTGATTTCTTTGCCATTATTTTTTCTATTGCCTTTGGGACGATTTTGGTATTAAAACAAGGATTGGTTAGCTTTCTCCTTTTGGATAAGGCTTCCAATCGCTATTTTTTTAACCAAAATTGTTTACGAGAACGTGGGATCATACTATCAAAAGGACAAAAATAAAGCAAGTAAAAAACTCACACTCATCAACTTTACTTATTTCTTCTTCCCTACTTCCTCTTTCTTAAATGGAAACCCTAAATATTCAAGGAATGCTAATGTCTCGTCCTTCTTTTTTGAAGTCGTTACAAAAGTCATTCCAAATCCAAATACATCTTTTAAATCTTCATCTGATGTCTCAGGAAAAATAGTATGTTCCTTGATTCCTAGAGTATAATTCCCCATTTGGTCTACAGCTGTCTTTGAAATTCCTCGGAAGTCTTTTGTCCTCGGAAGTGCGATGTGAACAAGTTTATCTACAAAATCTGCCATCCTCTTTCCTCGAAGGGTGATTTGGTACCCTACCAAGTCACCTTGCCTAACCTTAAATGAAGCGATTGATTTCTTACTTGATCGTGGAGCTGGCTTTTGACCTGTGATCTTTGCAAGTCTGTCAGCGATAAGTTCAATCTTCTTTTTATCTTTTACTGATCCTGTCCCAGTACTAATGACAACCTTTGTAAGCTTGGGGGCCTGCATTATATTTATATATCCGAACTTTTCCTTCATAGCCTTAAAAGACTCTTTATTGAGTTCGAATGTAGCTTTTGTTGTATGTTTATGTGTCGTCATATATTTTAGATTATTTCTTCAAAGCAACATTTGAAACATTGATAGAACCGTTTACTTCAATGACTTGCCCTTTTTGTCCTTGCTTTCGAGATTTCTGATTTTTCTTGTACATATTTACTCCAGCAACAATCACTCGGTTTTCTTTTGGCATAGCCTTAATAACCTTTCCAGTTTTACCCTTATCTTTTCCTGCGAGGATTATTACATTGTCATCTTTTTTTATCTTCATATATTTAAAATTATACTATTTCTGGCGCTTTAGAAGCTATTGTTTGAAAACCTTTTTCTGATAGTTCTCTAGGAATAGGACCGAATATACGTCCGGCTATAGGTTCCTTCTTTCCCTTTTCCAAAATAACAACAGCATTTTCATCAAATCGAATATATGACCCATCTTTTCTTCGAAATGCTTTTACCTGTCGAACGACCACACCCTGTAAAACGTCCTTCTTTTTGATAGCTTTTCTAGGTTCAGCCTTTTGTACTGAAAGTATAACGAGATCACCGATTTCAGCATATCTCTTCTTTGAACTTCCAAGTACTTTAAATATACGGCCGATCTTTGCTCCGCAATTGTCTGTTATTTTAACTATTGATCTTGGTTGAATCATATATTTATACTAAAGTGAATACTTTATCTTTTGATATCGGTCGACATGATACGATAGTGACCTTATCTCCTATCTTCTTTGTATTGCCAGCATCATGAACCTTATATTTCTTATGCTGTGTAATATATTTTCCGTATTTTGGGTTTTTAACAAAACGTCCTACCCTAACAACAATAGTATCTTTCATCTTATCAGACACTACAATACCAGAAAGAGTTTTTCTCTTAACTTCTATAACTGGCATATTTTTTTGTTCGACTATTTTTTTCATATTTTTTATTTTGCTGCGTGTCTCTGTATACTTAACTCAGTCATAATTCTTGCTATCTCTTTCTTTGTTGTAGACCCTATTTTTACATTCTTTGCTTTAGCTCCCGCAGAACCGAATCGAAAATGCCTTAATATCTCTTTTTTTTCTAAGATTAGTTTATTTAATTCCTGTGGAGTTTTATTTTTATATTCTTTCATATACTTGATTCTGAAATTACATCATATTTCGGCTTACGATCTTTGTCTTTACAGAAATCTTGGTTCCAGCAGATCGTAATGCTTCAACTGCTACCTTATCATCAACTCCGTCAATTTCAAAGAGGATGCGGCCAGCCTTAACAGGAGCAACAAATCCCATAGGTTCTCCTTTCCCTTTTCCTAGCTTAACTTCAGGAGGCTTTTGTGTAAAGGGTCGATCAGGAAAAATACGTGTCCAAATCTTTCCAGACTTTGTAGCGTACTTTGCAATAGCCTTTCGAGCAGCTTCGATTTCATTTGAAGTAAGTCTTCCATAAACAAGAGCCTTAAGACCATATGATCCAAAAGAAAGCTTTACTCCACGTGTATCAACAGCAGTAGCAAGTTTCTTTGCATTCCGTCGGCCTGTATGCCACTTTCTGAATTTTACTTTTTTAGGAAATAACATGTTAGTTTTTTATAGCCTTAAGATCTTTTTCAAAAATCTGGCCTTTATAGATCCAAACCTTTATACCTATATCTCCGTATGTCATATGAGCCTTTTCACGAGCGAAATCGATATCAGCTCTAAGTGTCTGGAGAGGGATCTGACCTTTCTTCAAATCTTCTCGTCGTGCCATTTCAGCACCTCCAAGTCTACCTGAAAGTTTAATCTTTGCTCCTTTAACCTCCTTACTAGCAATAACTTTTTCCAAAGTTTGCTTCAAAACACGTCTGAATGGAAGACGCTTTTCTAAAGCTTCAGCAACCATCATGGCCACTATAGCTGCATTTGATTCTGGATTTCGCACTTCTTCTATATCAAGTTTCAATTCTTGACCTGAGAGATCGACTCCTTTTTTCTTGAGAAAAGCAAGAACCTTGTCTCGGAGTTTTATCATACCATCCCCTGCTCGACCAATGATCATACCTGGTCGTGAAGATCTTATAATAATTTTCAAAGCTTTTTGATTTCTTTCAATCTGGATATCAGCAAGATAAAAAGAACGAAGTTCATCGGTCAAAAACTTTCGAATAAGAAGGTCCGCCTTTAGAGCGTTTCGGTAGTTCTTATCACGAGCAATCCATCGACTTTTCCAGTCTCTGATAACTCCTAATCTGTGTGAATATGGGTGTACTGAGTGTGACATATTATTTCTTTTCTTTTTTAACTTCTGTTTTTACAACTTTGACTTTAGCCTCTTTTACCGGCTTCGACTCAAGCACAAGCTTTACATGGCTTGTTCTCTTGTTTATTCCATATGAATTTCCTCGTGCTCTTGGCATTCGGCGTTTCATGATAGCCCCAACATCAACTCTCAATTCCTTTATTATCAAACCCTCCTTCTCAATATTAAAATTATTCTTTGCATTTGCTATAGCTGACATCAAGAGTCCATATAGAGGGTCGGCAGCCTTCTTACTAAGAAAATTCAAAGTCTGAAGAGCTTGTTCAACTGATTTACCACGCACTAAGTTTGCAACACTTCGAACTTTTCGAGGAGACTGTCTGTAATTGTTAAGTGATGCAGTGATCATAAATATTATTTTTTAGCAGGAGCTGCTGCAGCTTCCTTAGCTGATTTCGCAGCATTAACTTCAGCCTCTTTAGCCTTAAGCTCCAATTCCTTTTGCATCTTACCTCCGTGTCGGATGAATTTACGTGTTGGAGAAAATTCACCGAGTCTATGTCCAACCATTTCTTCTGAAACAAGGACTTCGACATGCTGTCGACCATTATATACACCAAATATAAAGCCTACCATTTCAGGAGAAATCTGACTTCGTCTGTACCATGTCTTAATAATCCCAGTCTCAGTGGGCTTTTTTCCAGCTATCTTTTTCAAGAGTCGCTCTTCTACATATGGTCCTTTATAAAGTGATCGTGACATAATGGTTTTTTATACTAACACACTGTTCTTGTTCTTGCCAACTTTACGTCGTGATACAACAAATACATTTGAGTATTTCTTTGGCGTTCGTGTCTTCTGACCCTTTCCAGCAGGCTTACCCCATCGAGTCTTGAGACGTCGAAGTCCTCTACCTGTTCTCTGTTCTCCTCCTCCGTATGGGTGATCTACAGGATTCTGAGCAGATCCTCGAACTGTTGGTCGAATTCCCAACCATCGATTTCGCCCAGCTTTTCCAATATTTACAAGTCTATTTTCATCATTTGAAACAGTTCCGATAGTAGCCCATGCATTATCGTGAACTTTTCGAACTTCTGTTGAAGGAAGTTTGATATGAGTATAACCTGAATCATTTGCAATAACTTGTGCGAAAGAACCTGCTGACCGAACTAGTTTTGATCCGCCTTGTGGCTTAATTTCTATATTGTACACAAAAGTACCTACAGGAATTTTACTCAAAGGAAGTCTGTTACCAGTTTCGAGAGTAGCTGTTTCAGAAACGATAAATTTATCTCCAACTTTCATAGACTTTGGAACAAGAACATATCTCTTTTCTCCATCAGCATACTGCACAAGAGCAATGAATCCTGTTCGGAAAGGATCGTACTCAATAGTAGTAATTTTAGCAGGAACATTTTTCTTGTCATATGCAAAGTCAACCATTCGGTATAACTTTTTATTGCCTCCTCCCTTGTGTCGAACCGTAATACGTCCAAAAGCATTTCGACCCATATCTCTCTTCATCCCATGTGTAAGTGCCTTATGAGGTTCAGACGCCGTAATATACTTACGATATGGGATCGTGGTCATTCCTCTTCTTGATGGTGTAAATGGTCTATAGCTTTTCATATATTTATATTAAAATAAGAACACCATTATACTAAATTTATCTTATCCCCTTTCTTAAGGTATACAAGAGCTTTTTTAACAGCCGATTGCATTCCCTTTTTTCCCCGAACAACAACGTTTCTAGCCGGAAGATTAACAATCCTAACTTTTGTAGGAGTAACTTTGTAAAGATTCTTTATTTCTCTTGAGACTGTATCTTTTGTAGAATTTAAAGCCACTTCGAAAGTGTATACGTTAAGAGCTTCGTTCATGATCCCTGCTTTCTCTGTAATTCTTGGTCGGATAATAGTAGACATATTAGTTTTCAAAGGTCTTAAATGCTTCTTTTGGATTAGAAATAACCAGATATTTATGGTTCAAGACAGAAACAGGATTTATATTTCTAAACTCTTCGACTTCGAGGTTTCCAAAGTTCTTAAAACTCTTCATTAGAGTAGGATTTTTCTTATCGACACTTAGAATGGCTACATTTCTTGGCTTCGTAGCAAACTTCTCAAAACCTTTTATTTTTGAAAATGCCATCAGAGTATTTTTAGCTTGACTTGCTTTTGGAACTGCAAAAGAAAGTGAGTCAATAAAAAGCACTTCGCCATCCTTAAACTTCTTTGAAAGAATAGTATAGAGTGCCTTTGTCTTTGCCTTTTTATTGATCTTTCGATCGTAATTCTTATCAGATCGTGGACCGTGCGCAATACCTCCACCAACCCAGATAGGAGAACGTGTGGAACCGTGTCGAGCTCGTCCAGTACCCTTCTGTTGCCATGGCTTCTTACCTCCCCCACTGACTTCACCTCGAGTCTTTGTGTTTGCAATAGAATGTCTAGCAGAAGAATTCATAGAAACAACAACCTGATGGACTAGGTCGGCATTCCAAGATAGCCCAAAGACCGCTTCTGGAAGTTTGATCTTCCCGGCCTCTTTTCCACTTTGATTGTATACGATTGTTTCCATTTTTTTAAAATAAGTTACTAGCCGGTGATTTCTACGATAGTTCCTCTTCGCCCAGGAACAGCTCCTGAAATATATAGAGTATTTGCTGCTACGTCAATATGTACGACCTTCAAATTTTTTACGGTGATTCGATCTCCACCCATTCGGCCGGCCATTCGCATCTTCTTTGGCACTTTATTTCGAAGTCCTCCTCCGATAGAACCGGGTTCTCGCTCAGAGTGTTTTTGACCGTGAGATCGTGGACCTCCTCCGAAACCGTGTCTCTTAACCACACCTTGGAATCCTTTTCCTTTTGAAATAGCACTTACTACGATAACATCTCCTTCCTTGAATTGAGCGAGATCCATCATGCCCCCCACCTTTTGATCTGGAGCATCGATTCGGAACTCTTTCTTTGTCTCTCTTTTAGCTTTCTTTGAAGAAACCTGAACAGCTGTATAACCATCTGTTTCTTTGGTCTTCACTTGAGTCACCGCCATAGGGACAGCTTCTACGAGAGTTACAGGTTGAACCAAACCTTCTTTGTCGAAGATTTGAGACATATTTAATTTTCGTCCAAGAATGAATTTCATTTCAGTAAAGTTAGGTTAGTCAGAATTACATCATTTTCACATCAATGTTCACACCTGATGGGAGACTTAAGTTAGTAAGGGCTTCAATAATCTTTTGATTTGGATTCAAAATGTCGATCAATCGCTTATGCACTCGCATTTCGAATTGTTCTCGAGCATTTTTGAACACAAAAGATGCACGGTTTACCGTGTATTTTTTGATTTCTGTAGGAAGCGGAATAGGTCCAAAAAACTGAACATCGTAACGGATAGCTGTATCCATAATCTGTTTCAAAGATGCATCAAGAATCTTATGCTCATATGCACGAACACGGATTCGAAGTTTTGAAACCTCACCCACATCAGCCACTTTAGCTGCTTTAGGTTTTGATATTTTTTTCTCTTTAACAGATGTTGCCATACAATTTATAATAATTATTATGCAACAATCTTAGTCACAACTCCTGCACCTACGGTCTTTCCTCCCTCTCTAATAGCAAATCTCATCTTATCTTCCATAGCTATTGGAGCTACAAGCTTTACTTTGAAAGTGACTGTATCTCCTGGCATAACCATTTCTACCCCTGTTGCAAGCGTTACTTCTCCAGTAACATCTGTCGTTCGAATATAAAACTGAGGCTTATATCCCGTGAAGAATGGTGTGTGTCTTCCCCCCTCTTCTTTCTTCAAGATATAAACTTCTGCTTCAAAGTCTGTATGTGGCTTAACAGATCCAGTTTTTGCAAGAACCATACCTCGAGTAACATCATCTTTTCCAGTACCTCGTAGAAGTAGGCCAGCATTATCTCCAGCAAGTGCCTGCTTAAGAGACTTATTAAACATTTCAATACCAGTTACAACTGTCTTTGTTGTATCCTTGAAACCAATAACTTCAACTTCATCATTAAGATTTAAAGTCCCTCGTTCTACTCTTCCCGTAACAACAGTTCCTCTTCCTTCAATTGAGAAAATGTCTTCGATAGGCATAAGGAAAGGCTTATCAACTTCTCGAACTGGCATAGGAATATATGTATCAAGAGCAGTCATAAGTTCCTTGATCTTCACTGTCCAAGCTGGATCACCTTCAAGAGCTTTAAGAGCAGAACCTCGGATAACTGGTGCTCCCTTTCCGTCAAATCCGTTCTTTGTCAAAAGATCTCGAACTTCTTCTTCAACAAGGTCAAGAAGATCCTTTTCAGCAACCATATCGCACTTATTAAGGAAAACGACGATTTGAGGAACACCAACCTGTTTTGCAAGAAGAATGTGTTCTCGTGTTTGTGGCATAACACCGTCAAGAGCAGATACCACAAGAATAGCACCGTCCATTTGAGCGGCACCTGTAATCATATTCTTTATATAGTCAGCGTGACCTGGAGCGTCAATGTGAGCATAGTGTCGTGCGTCAGATTCGTATTCTACGTGTGCAAGAGAAATAGTAACCACTTTAGTAGCGTCTCGAACTGTTCCTCCCTTTGCAATATCAGCGTAGGCCTTTATTTGTGCCAAACCATCCTTTGCTTGTACAGCAAGAATAGAAGTAGTGAGGGTGGTCTTTCCGTGATCGACGTGACCAATTGTTCCCACGTTTACGTGAGGCTTTGAACGATTGAAATCTGCTGTTGCCATAATTATATAAAAATAATATTAATAAAATACCTACTAAATACTAAGAGTAGCAGAAACACCAACGCAAAAACGCGTACTTGCTATACTAGCATATGACTTGTTTCTAAGTCAACCTATCATCATATTAAATCCATTTAAACATATTTATTTCATTTAATTAAAAATTTCACGGCTTCGAGCACGTGGAATTTTAGATAAAAAGGGAAATAAAAAACACGCTCGAGCGCACTTTGCAACTATTTTATTCAATAGACAAAAATCGACCTTATAAAGGTCAATTTTTGTTATACCGCTTCGATTATAAATAGTTAAATGTATTATGACTATTTTCTAGCCTCTACAATAGTTGCCTCAACATTCTTTGGAACTACATCATAGTGATCAAATTCCATGGTTGCCGAACCCTGACCTGAAGTCATAGATCTTAGTTGAGTAGTATATCCGAACATTTCTGAAAGTGGTACCATGGCGTGTAATACCTTTGCCTGACCTCGTTCTGTCATTTCTTCAATAGTTCCCCTCTTTGATGAGATACTTCCTGTAACATCTCCCATAAATTTATCTGGGAAAAGAACTTCGAGCTTCATGATAGGTTCTAGAATAACTGGTTTTGCCCTTTTCGCAGCTTCTTGAAAAGCTTGGGATCCAGCAATTTTATAAGCAATTTCAGATGAGTCAACGTCGTGATACGAACCAAATGTAAGTTCACAAGATACGTTTACCATTCTGAAACCTGCGACAACTCCTCGATCCATAGCTTCATGAACTCCCTTTTCTACTGCAGGGATAAATTCTTGTGGAATAACTCCTCCCTTAATAGAGTTGATAAATTCAAAGTCATCGTATCGGCTTATATTTTTAGCGATCTTCTCTCCTTCGACAAGTTTCTCCATAGGTTTTATATTGATCTTCACGTGTCCGTATTGACCCTTACCTCCTGATTGTTTGATGTATTTATGTTCTGCTTCAGCAGCTCCCATAATAGTCTCTCGATATGCTACTTGTGGTTTTCCAACAGTAGTTTCTACACCAAATTCTCGTTTCATTCGATCCACCATTATGTCGAGGTGTAACTCACCCATACCTGAGATAATAGTTTCTCCAGTTTCACTATTTGAAGAGATTTTAAATGTAGGATCTTCATTTCCAAGTTTCTTAAGTGCCATACCCATCTTTTCCTGATCAGCCTTTGTCTTTGGTTCAACTCGGAGTGAAACCACTGGTTCAAGGAATTTAATAGTTTCAAGAACGATCGGCTTTTCTTCATCACAAAATGTATGTGACGTAAGAGCGTCTTTCAACCCTACCGCTGCTGCGATTTCTCCTGCAAAAACTTTTTTCACTTCCTCTCGCTTATCAGCTTGAAGTCGCACAATACGTCCAAGTCGTTCCTTTTTTCCTGTTGTTGAGTTGTAAAGATATGTTCCAGCTTCGATAGTTCCAGAATATACTCGGAAGAAGGTAAGTTGTCCTACGAATGGATCGTTTTGAAGTTTAAAAGCTAGAGCTGCGAAAGGTTCTGCATCAGAGGCGCTTCGGAAGACTTCTTCTCCAGTGTTTGGATCAATCCCTTTAACTGGCTTTAGGTCTGTAGGAGCGGGTAGGTAGTCGACAACAGCATCAAGAACAAGCTGAACTCCTACATTTTTCAAAGCAGATCCAGTAAATACTGGGAATATCTTATTCTCAATGACGAGCTTTCTGATTTCGGCCTTCAAAACATCGACAGAAATTTCCTTTCCATCCAAATACTGTTGCATCAAGACATCGTCATGTTCTACACATTTCTCAATAAGTTCTGCATGATATTTCTTTGCATCAGCAACTAGGTTTTCAGGAATTTCTTTTTCAATAACATTAATCCCCTTCTCCCCTTCGAAGAAATAAGCTTTCATTTTTAAAAGATCAATAACTCCTTCATGATCCCCTTCTGTACCGATAGGAATTTGGAACCGAACTGCTCTTTTATTTAATCTTTCTAAAATAGATGCGTATGACTTTTCAAAAGATGCTCCCGTTCTATCCATTTTATTGATAAAGCAAAGTCGTGGCACATTACTCTCATCGGCATATCGCCAGTTTGTTTCTGATTGAGGCTCCACTCCAGCCACTCCGTCGAAAACCACTACAGCTCCGTCGAGCACTCGCAAAGAACGCTTCACCTCCACAGTAAAGTCAATGTGTCCTGGTGTGTCGATAACGTTAAATCTAACCTTCTTTGAAACATCCTCTCTTGGCATATATGAAGGATTCCAGAAACAGGTAATAGCGGCTGCAGTAATAGTAATACCTCGCTCTCGTTCCTGTTCCATCCAGTCTGTAGTAGTTTCTCCATCGTGCACTTCACCAATCTTATGAATTTCTCCTGTATAAAAAAGAATTCGTTCTGATGTCGTAGTTTTACCAGCGTCAATGTGAGCAATAATACCGAAATTACGTACTTTTTCTAATGGATAGTCGCGTTGCATAAATAAAGTTAATTGATAATTAAATAATTGAAATACCTAGAAGTAACAGTTAGATTACATTAAAATGAAGGAAAATGCAAAAAATGTCTAGCCGTATAAATTTGCATGTGTATCTACTCTCACCAAGAAATATTCCTCTTTATTAATCTCTTTATATATAACCCGAAGGTCCCCTGCTATATTTATACTCCTATGATTTGTATACTCACCATGTAATGGGTGATTATTCAGACTTGGATCAAATTTATCAATTACAAAGATACGCAATCGCTCAACAACTTTATCCTGAAGTTTTTTTGGTAACTTTTTTAATTTCTTCTTAAACTCTGATGAACGAGTAAACAACATTATGATTCAAGTTCTTTAACTAATTCATCAAGTCCCACAGGTTTAGGCAATACTCCACTAGCTAGCTCCTTTTCAGCTTGTTCAATAGATAATATGAGACTTCTTGAAGGACTATACGATGTAGAAAAAGTTATCTCTTTAGTCCTTACAAATTGTTTTAGAAATGAATTCACGAGTGTCCCAAGAGAAAAGCCCAATTCATCAGCAACTTTTTGTGCCGCTTCCTTAAGGTCTTTATCAGTTTTAACCGTTAAAAGTGTTTTTGTATTTTTAGTCATATACCATAGTATATACTTTGGTATAACTAGAGTCAATCCTCTAATCTACTGTTTTATAACCCAAACCAATCCCCATATAGATAGCAGAGCGAGCAATACAATGATGGGAGCAATAAAAGAAACTAATGCGATATAATATTTTTTCTTTTTTTTCATGACATCATTTTCTCCTATAGCTAAAATAAGAAAGATTATTGCCAAAATAACTCCGGCTATCTCTCCGATAATACAGAACGAAATTAAAACTTGGACAATCAAACTAAATATTTCCATATATTACTGTGAATTAGAAACCATACAAGATAACTGACTCTCTCTTATACCATCCTTAATAACAATCGGAGAAGTGTGCGCGTTATCTACACAAAGATAACTACCATCTCTTAATGCTGTTGACACTACCCACTTATCTTGCGAATCATTACACATAATAGGTTTGGTAATACTTTCATCAGACGGTTTTTGATATTTTTCACTGACCTTAAGCATAGAAATCACATTCGGATCAGAACAAAATCCTGTATAAGAATTATTTTTATCATTATAAACCGCAGATTGAGGGATCAAATATGTTATGACGGATCGAATTGCTGCATCATTTGCCCTATTTCTAGCAGTACTCAATGAAGCCAATACTACAGAAGAAAGTACCCCTATAATAAATAGAGCGAATAATACAACAAATATAACAGCAACGATAATACCTACTGTATTAGCTGGATAAGCTTTACTTATTTTCTCTTTATCTATTCTTTTTACATCTTCCGGCGTCAAACTATCTGAAACTACGTATGTCTTTGAGAAAGAATCGTGCCAACCTATTGGATACTTACTAAACAAAAATGATAGGGGTTCAAAAGGAATGAATCGTGTGAGCGATCGCCCCAATATCCTTAAAAAACTTGGCTTATTACCATTCATATCCACCACTTTTGTCTTCGTGATCCACTTAGCAGGAGTTTTCTGCCATATACTCTCAAAAAATATAAAATACGCAAAAAACCATACTACTCCAAGAATACTTAATATAAAATGCAACTTTTTATCCAAGAAAAAACTAATAACGGCAATACCCACAGATGGGACTGTCATAAATATTCGATCAAGAATATAGTTAGTTAATCTTATAAGTATCGTTGCAGGCAAAACTAAGTTCTCAACAGGTGTAGAATTTTGATTATCCATACAATTTGAAATTATTAAGTACTAATGTTACCACGCAAAGTGAGCGAATGCCTTGTTTGCTTCTGCCATCTTATGAGTATTTTCTCGCTTCTTCACTGCTTCTCCTTCATTCTTTGAAGCTGCAATGATTTCATCTGCGAGTTTTTCTGCCATTGGCTTACCCTTTTTTCCACGTGCAGCGAGAACAATCCATTTCATAGATAGGGCTCTCTGTCGTTCTGGTCGAACTTCTCGTGGAACTTGGTAGTTGGCACCTCCCACTCGTCGTGATCGTACCTCCATTGCTGGCATAGTATTTTTCAAAGCTGTTTCGAAAACTTCCAAAGGAGTTTCATTCTTTGTCTTTTCTTTAATAACTTCAAAACAATCATAAACTACCTTTCGAGCTGTTGCTTTCTTTCCAGAGTCCATCACATAGTTCACAAGTTTAGCTACCTTTACACTTTCGTATACTGGTTCTGGCTTTAATACATGCTTATTTTTTATTCTTCGTCTCATAGGATTATTTTAAAAATTATTAAGCTTTAGCTGCCTTTGGTTTCTTGTTTCCGTATTGACTTCGACCCTTTCGTCTCTTTTCTACTCCAGCTGCATCGAGAACTCCTCGAACTACTGTATATCGTAGACCTACGTCTTTTACACGTCCTCCTCGTAGAAGAACCACTGAGTGCTCTTGGAGATTATGTCCTTCTCCTGGAATATATGCTGTTACTTCAAGACCGTTTGAAAGTCGAACTCGAGCAATCTTTCGAATAGCTGAGTTAGGCTTCTTTGGAGTCTTTGTAGTCACCTTTATACACACTCCTCTTTTAAATGGAGATGCTAGGTAGCTTGGACGGTTTTCAATACTATTGAAACTTCGTGTCAAAGCGATTGATTTTGGCTTTCGAACGAATCGCTTACGATTCTGGCGCACAAGTTGATTGATTGTTGGCATTCTAAAATATGGTCAAAAGACCTTAGCGCACTTGTTAATTACCCAAAGTGTCAGAGTTGATTGTTTTCACCGAGTGGTTACTCACCTCTAGACGTCTTGGACGTGGGGATACTCTATCACACAGACTATGAGATAGCAATTCCGGTTACAACCCTAAACAAATACGGCACTACAGGCTCTACAAATCTCCAGAGGAAGAAAACCAAAATTAGAAAGAAAAAGATTGAATATCTCTCAAGTGTTTCTCGAACACGAATCATGCTTGGAGGCAAAATTGAAAAAAGTACCTTTGATCCATCGAGTGGTGGCAATGGTATTAAATTAAAAACAGCTAATACGATATTAATTAAAATAATGTATGAAGAAATTTGGATAAAAGGAATTGGTAATAAATTATGGAAATATCTAACAATAAGACCAAAGACGATTGCTATTACAAAATTAGAGACTGGGCCTGCAAGAGAAATTATTAACTCTCCCCATCTTCTATCTTTTACATTATATGGATTCCATTCCACAGGTTTTGCCCAACCAAAAGTCATTCCAGCCATAGAAGTGAGTACCGGAACGATGAAAGAGCCAAAAAAATCAAGATGTTTTAAAGGATTTAAAGTAAGTCTCCCTTGTAGACGAGGTGTAGGATCGCCCAAAAGCTCAGCAGCATATCCATGAGAAAGCTCGTGAATAACCACAGACATGACAAGAATAATGATTTGAAAAATAAACAGTGATTCGTCCATATTTGCATTATACACTTAATGTGATAGCATAGTACAACTATGGCTAAAGTTTGTGCAATAACAAAGAGAGGTTCAATGCTCGCAGGCGGATATTCAAACGCTACTCGTGCTACCCAGTTTAATCCTACAGGAATGGTTAGAAAGTATCCTAATCTTCAGAAAAAGAAGATCTATGTTCCCGAACTCAAGAAATCTTTCAACCTTACTCTATCAACCCGAGCATTAAAAACTATTCAAAAACGAGGAGCGTTTGTAACACTCAAGAAAGCGGGGATTATTTAATTTCTTTCCCAGAGAAAACCATCGGATGAGAATCTGGTGGTTTTTTCTTTTGTAGTAAAAATATATTTTGCTTTTATCTTTTTTAAAAGATCAGGTGAGGTTTTTGCCTCTATAGCGCTATTGTAAAATTCTGCGATATTTTCGTAGCTTTTTACTTCAAGAGATTTGGCGATATCCTTCTGGACTATCTTCGATAAATTCCCCAGCAAAAAAAGTCCTGTATTTTTATACTCAATCTTCAACCCTATTTCAGGCAGACTACTTTTAGTAAATTTAAAATCTCCATAAGGAAAAAGGATCTTCATCTCGAGATCACCAACTCTCAATACATCTCCTTTTTCTACTTTTTGGACATAGATCTTCTTTTTATTAATTTCTTTTTGTAGGATGGTCAAAACTGTACTCGTTGACATAAATTTTGACATAATAACTTCTTCCACATCATATCGATCTACAACCTCGATCAATCCTCCGATTTGTGCTGGAGTGGCTGAAGGTATGATGAGGTAATCAATTTTTCTACGATAGAACGGAAAAACCTTAGTTAGCTCCCTTATCACTTCTGAACTCTGTCCTCCCCCGATCAGAGCTGTCTTACCATCAGGACTTCTAACAAAAACGGCTCTGCCTTTATTCAGACTTAAAAAATAGACATTAAACAAAGACTTTCTAAACTCCCACTTGTAAATGTAAAAAGATAAGCATAGAATAACTACAAAGATCACAATTATAATTATCTTATATTTCATATGAAAAAATTTATTGAACAGAAATTTAGAATTGGATCACTCAAGGGAATTTCGGCAAAAACTATTGAGGAACATCTGAAGCTCTACGCAGGATATGTTAAAAATCTCAACGAAACATTTGAAGGTAAACAAGATATTCGAAGACTCGGTTTTGAATACAATGGAATGAGAAATCATGAAGTCTATTTCGCCAGCTTAGAAGGCGGAGCGAAGGAACTTATAAATAGAGGACTTGAGAAACAAATTGAATCAGATTTTGGATCATTCGAAACGTGGCTTACCTCTTTTAAAGCTATGGCGCTTACTCGAGGAATAGGTTGGGCTATGCTCTACTACGATAGAAAAGAAAAATCTCTTATAAGTACATGGGTTGAGGAACAACATATCAGTCAGCTACAAGATTGTTCTCTTATTCTAGCTCTAGATATGTGGGAACACTCTTTTATCGCTGATTACACACCATCAGGAAAGAAAACTTACGTTGAGGATTTCTTCCAAAACTTGAATTGGGAAAATATCGAAGGTAATTTTACCAAAGCAACAAAGTAGCTTGCGTATAGTCCGATAACAACCCAAGACGAAAATTGAGGTAGGTTTATCGATGCAAAAGGAAGATGAGCAAAAAACCTCACGACAATGAGCTCATATGATAATAAGATATGCGAAATATATCCGAATATTTGAGCTAAAGGTAGGAAGAAAAACCCAGAGATTCCTGCGAGAGTAACAAACAGCATTGTCGCAGGAATGATCGGCAACACTAAAATATTTACAATGATCCCTATGATAGATAACTGTCCCATCATATATAGAATATAGGGTGATACAAAAATTTGTGTTGCTAGTGTAGAAGCTATCAAACCTCTTATTCCTAATTTTTCTGTAATAAACCCCAATTTCTTCTCAATTGGTGAAGATAAAAGTAATAGACCTAGCGTAGCTAGAAATGAAAGCTGAAATGAAGGATCATATAAAAGAATAAGAGGGTTTTGGACGAGCATTAAAGCTCCAGCAACGAACAAAGCTTTTCCTACATTATAATCTTTCCTGAGTAGAATAGCAGTCAAAGCAATGATTGCCATAACACATGACCTTACCACAGTCGCGCCCCCACCGACTAAAATCCCAAATACTAAAATTCCCAACCCCCCTAAGATAATTCCAAGATTTCTTGGTAAAAAAGCTAACACTCTCCTGATAGAATCAGCGACGATTGTGATGTTATATCCAGACAAGACCACAATATGTATGAGCCCCGCTTTTCGAAAATCATCTATCAGGTCTTTTCCTAAAGCACTTTTATCCCCCACTACGAGTCCTCCAGCTAAAGCAGCGTGAGGTTCTCCCAAAACTTTTTTAAGATTTCTAAGAAACCCTTGTTTCAAAGCAAAAAGAGTTTTAGAAATAATATTTCCCCCTCCACTTTCGAGAACTTCGATCTTAGGTTTCTTCATTTCAAAATAAATACCATCTTTTAGAAGAAAGTTGATATAGTCAAATGTCCTTCCGCCGTTACTTTTAAAATTAAAAGGTGTCGATATCTTTCCATACAACCTTAACTTTTGACCATATTTATATTCCTTATATCGATCAGTTATCACCTTTACCAAAAATTCTGGTGCTGAAAATGTAAATGTCTTAGTAAAATCTTTAATCTGTGGCTCATCAATAATAGCTCCTTGTAACTCCATCACATTACCTCCATACTTATTCACTAAACCCTCTCGACCAGTATGAAAAGCAAACCACCCTCTCACAAGGATAACCATCAGGAGGACGGAAACAATGATTACATTTATTTTTTGATTTGTTTTCACCAACTCACAATAACAGGATGAAATAAAATCCTGATAAAAGATTGATAAAATCAAAATAAAGTTTTTATTAGAATTTTATCCTCGAGTAGACAACTCCTAAAATTTCCCAAATTCTTCAATAATTTGCTTCTCTTGATCGAGTGATATGGCCTTTCGATACCTCGTTCCACTCTTTCCTTTTACTCTCGCTTCGCATTCAGCCCACGTCGCATGAATTAAAATCTTTCCATCCAGCATACTCACATATGAATACGCCTGGGCTTTTGAATGACCCTTCTTTGACACTTTTTCCATTGTCTGTGATAGATCAAGAATATTTTGTAAAGAATACTTCGAAAAAGAACCTCATAGAGGTTAGTCGGACTATTATCTGCAAAAGATGTCGCTATTACATCACATCGTTCGTTCCCCACGATCCCTGCATGGCCTCCAACGTAGTTCCACACAACATCTTTTCCCTCTTTAGCCTCCAAAAGCTTTTCCCATAAATCTCGATTCATCACTTCTTCTTTTGTCTTGGTAATCCAGCCATTTCTTTTCCAACCGTTTACCCATTTCGTAATTCCATTTATTACATATGAAGAATCGGTGTTAATTGTGATTTGATCATCGGTCTTCACAACAGAAAGTCCTTCAATAGCGGCAGTCAACTCCATTCTATTATTTGTCGTATCATCTTCTCTACCACCGAGCTCAGTCACCACATTATTTTCCACAACAACACTTCCCCAACCTCCCCGTCCAGGATTGCCGCGAGATGAGCCATCAGTAAAAATAATTATTTCAGTATTTTTCATACAAGTTATTATAACACTTCCTCTATCCTCAACCTCAACTCTGCCCTCCCTCGAAACATCGACTTTTCTACGGTTGCTACTAGATCGATCGCATCCCCTACTTTTAATTTCTCTCCATCTTTATTTTTAAATGTTTCTGCATTCATAAAAAATCCCATGGCGTTTATTTTTCCAAAAGATAATTCTAAATGATTCTTTTCTTTTCCAAATTCTTTTATCCTAGTTATCCTGATATTTTTAAAAATAAATAAAGGCTTTTTATTGCCCACACCGAACGGTGCCATCTTTTCTAAATCTCTATACATATCCCAATTCACTTCATCCAAAGTTAATTCCATATCTATAAAATCAACCTCTGAACCAGCCCCCTGCTGAGCCAGAAGTCCGAATCCAACATTGAGATACTCATCTAGATGATGAATCTTTTCATTTGAGACAGAAAATCCTCCAGAAGCAAAGTGACCACCATATTGCATCATTGTACCAACCGGAGACATCTTCATAATCTCTACGACACTCACGGTCCCACCAGAACGACATGACCCTTTTATAATTCCATCTCCATCTCTTCCCCATAGAAATGCAGGTTTTCCATATTCCTCCGCTAATATATTTGCCACTAAACCTAGAAGCGAGGGTCTCCAATCAGGATTACCTACAACAATTACTGACTTAGGTTCACCAGCATATCTCTCGATCATGATCTTCTTTACTTCTTTTACAATCCCAGCCACCTTAACTTTTCTTTCATTATTTATTGTATCTAAATGCTCAACGTAGTGATGCGCCTCTGTGTCATCATCAGTCGCAAGAAGTCGGAAAGCATCCATCGGCACCCCCATACGTGAAGCGGCATTGATACGAGGAGTAATCATAAAACTAATATCGTCCTCGCTCAGATATTTTTGATTTATTTTTAGATGATTCAAAAGTCTGACCAACCCTTTTCGTGGACTTATCTTCAAAACCCTCATTCCAAAGTGTGCTAGTGCGCGATTCTCCCCCGTCAAAGGCACCATGTCGGAAAGTGTGGCTATACCGACCATATCAAGTAGCCACTTTTCA
>JAYTYJ010000035.1:0-6456 GCA_043742445.1 Candidatus Tayloriibacteriota bacterium
TAGGATCCTACTACAAAAGGGTGTACATCCTGAAGATATTTTGGCCGCACATGGTGAATTTCTCAATATCCCCATCAGAAATCTAGGAGATACAATAGTTCCTTTTGAAGCTTTAGATTATATTCCAGAAGAATCAGCTACTCATTATAAATTTGTTCCTATAGGGCTAAATGACGATACCCTAGAGGTGGGAATAGTTGATCCAGATAATATCGAAGCAAGAGACGCTTTAAATTTTATTGCATCAAAAAATAATATTCCTTACAAAGTTTTTCTGATCTCGATTGATGATTATCAAAAGGTTATTGAATCATATAAAGGAATCGGTGGAGAAGTTTCTAAGGCACTCACTGAACTTGAATCAGTCTTGTCCATTGATAAGGCTGGAACTATTGATTTGAAACAAAATAAGGTTGAGAAAAAAACTGATGCCGTGATAATCGAGGATGCTCCAGTTGTAAAGATTGTTGCAACGATCGTAAGGTATGCTACAGAAGGTAATGCTTCTGACGTTCATATAGAACATATGCGTGACAAAGTCCGTGTTCGATTCCGTGTCGATGGCGTGTTGAATACAAGTCTTGTTCTTCCACCACAAGTTCATAGTGCAGTTGTTGCACGTATCAAGGTTCTTTCAAATATGAAACTTGATGAAAAAAGAAAACCTCAAGACGGTCGTTTTTCTGCCCGTATTGATGGCCGAAAGATTGATTTTCGTGTGTCTACATTTCCAGCTTATTATGGAGAAAAGGTGGTGATGCGTATTCTCGATCAAGAAAAGGGTGTCAGTAAAATGGATAATATGGGTTTGACTCAGAAAAATCTAGAATTAGTTAAAGAAGCTATTCAAAGACCATACGGATTAATCCTCATAACTGGACCTACAGGTTCAGGAAAGTCTACGACACTTTATTCTATGCTTAATGAAGTTGATAAAGAAGGGATGAATGTATTATCACTCGAAGATCCTATCGAATATAATATGGATGGAGTAAGTCAATCTCAAGTTCATCCTGAAATCGGTTATACATTTGCGGCCGGACTTAGAACAACTCTTAGACAAGACCCAGATATTATCATGGTAGGAGAGATTCGAGATAAAGAAACAGCTCAGCTTGCTGTACAAGCAGCACTTACGGGTCACCTTGTATTTTCAACACTCCATACTAACAATTCTGCCGGAGTCATACCTCGTCTCATAGACATGGGTGTAGATCCGTATCTTATAGCACCAACACTTATTCTCACTGTTGCTCAAAGACTCGTCTCAACACTTCCTCCAGGAGCGGGTAAGCCTATACCTGTTGAGGGAAGTATTAAGATGATGATCGATAAACAATTTTCTGATCTACCTGAACAATACAAAAGGGCAGTACCATTTTCGGACACTGTTTATGGCATTAATCCTACCCCAGATTGTCCAAAAGGTACGAGAGGTCGTATGGCAGTTTTCGAGGTATTTAAAATGGATAAAGAAATAGAAAGTATTATTTTAAAAAGTGCGACTGAACTTGAAATAAATCGTCTATTGCGTCAAAAGGGAATGTTGACCATGAAAGAAGATGCCATCATAAAAGCCTTCGAGAGAAAAATACCTTTTGAGGAGGTAAATAAGTTGTAATGACAGTGTGATATAATATTACTATAAAATCTCATGAAACCTCGAACAATACTTTTTGTAGATGATGATAAATTTCTACTAGATATGTACAATTTGAAATTCTCTAAGAATAACTTTTCTGTACATACAGCTCAAAATCCAGAAGATGCTTTAAAAGTTATTCGTGATGGCTTTGAACCAGATATCTTACTGCTCGATGTGGTTATGCCAGGTATGGATGGGATAGAGCTACTTACAGTATTGAGAAAAGAAAATCTTATAAAAAAGACTGTTGTTATTATGCTCACAAACCAAGGTTTAGGAGATGATATAGCTAAAGCCAAAAAACTCAACGTCGATGGTTATATAATAAAAGCTACCAGTATCCCTTCAGAGGTCCTTTCAGAAGTTGAAAAGATTTATTTAAGTTCTAAAAGATAATATATAAGATTATGGATTATAAAAAAGAAATTGAAGAAATAGTTGGAACGGTTGTAAATGAAGGTGCTTCGGATCTTCACTTGGCTGAAGGACGACACCCCATCCTCCGTGTTTCTGGCAATCTAATACCACTAACAAAAAAACCGATTAGTACCGCTTCAGATATTAAGGGTTTTGTGAATGAATTTTTAAGCCCTGAAAATAAAGCACTTCTACTTGCTGACCATGACGTGGATTTTTCTTATTCTATTACCAACGCTCGGTTTCGAGGGAATGTGTTCTATCATCAAGGTACAATCTCTATTGCTCTCAGACTTATTCCTAGGCTAGTTAGGACTCTGAATGATCTCAATCTCCCACCGATTCTAGAATCTTTTACTCGTAAGCAGCAAGGTTTCTTTTTATGTGTAGGTCCTATAGGTCAAGGCAAAAGCACGACCCTTGCTTGTTTAATAGAGATGATCAACCAAACACGTGCTGAGCATATTATGACAATCGAAGATCCTATAGAGTATGTTTATGAATCAAAAAAATCTATCATAGATCAAAGAGAAGTTCGTATCGATACACCAGATTTTAAAAATGCACTTATAGCAATGTTTAGACAAGATATTGATGTCGCTTTGGTGGGTGAAATGAGGGATCCAGAGACGATATCCACAGCTGTTACTGCCGCTGAAACTGGTCACCTAGTATTTTCAACTCTACATACAAATAATGCCGCGGAAACCATAAACCGTATTGTGGATTCTTTCCCAGCAGTACAGCAAGATCAGATCAGAGTACAGCTTGCGGGAAGTCTGACAGGGATATTTTCACAAAGACTTATCCCACGTATTTCTGGAGGTCTTATTCCTGCATATGAATTACTTATAAATAATTCAGCGGTATCAAACCTAATCAGGGAAAAGAGAATTCACGAAATAAATAATGTTATTGAAACAAGTTCAAATGAAGGTATGATCGATATGAACCGATCATTGGCAGAGCTCGTCCGTCGGGGTGAAATTTCTGTGGAGAGTGCGTATATTAATTCACTTAATCCAAAAAATCTAGAACGAATGATATAATATAATCAATTATGCTTTTTAATTATAAATCAGTAGATACAGCTGGAGCACCGCAAAGTGGATCGATCGATGCGGCGAATGTTGATATTGCCATTACTTCTCTACAGAGGAGAGGTTATGTCATAACTTCTATCAACGAAGCGGATAAGGGTGGAGGTATTCTTTCTATGAATATTTCATGGCTTGAAAGAGTATCAAATAAAGACGTCGTCATTCTTTCACGTCAGCTTGCTACTCTATTTGAAGCTCAAGTCTCAGCTCTCAGAATATTCAGACTTTTGGGTACAGAATGTGATAATAAAGTTCTTGGTAAAACCCTTATCCAGATCTCCGAGGATCTTCAGGCGGGAAATTCTATTTCTGCCTCTCTCGAAAAGCATCCTAAAGTTTTTTCTGAATTCTATGTAAGTATGGTAAAAGCTGGTGAGGAATCAGGAAAATTAAATGAGACCTTTAACTATCTTGCAGATTATCTAGATCGTACCTATGAAATGGTTTCAAAAGCAAAAAGTGCATTGATTTATCCAGCATTCGTTGTTATGACATTTATCACGGTTATGGTCTTGATGTTTACTATGGTTATTCCAAAGATCAGTGCTATCCTCGTCGATTCAGGACAAGCTATACCTGTATATACAAAGATCATACTAGGTATTAGTAATTTTCTTGTGGCCAGGGGATTTATAGTATTGGGGGTCATTATCGTTCTAGGATTTTTATTGATTCGATGGATTCGAACACCAAACGGTAAGATAGTTTTTGATCAATTCAAACTCAGTATCCCTTATTTAAGCAATCTTTATAGAAAACTCTATTGGGCACGTCTTTCAGACAATATGAATACTATGCTTCTTTCTGGTATTCCCATGATCCGTAGTCTAGAACTGACTTCTACAGTCATTGATAATAGTATTTATAATAAAATATTGTCCGATGCGGTCGAGTCTGTAAAAGCTGGTAAAACAGTATCAGAATCTCTATCGGGAAATGGAGAAATTCCTGGGATTATGATTCAGATGATAAAAGTTGGTGAGGAATCTGGTGAACTTGCTAATATACTCAAAACTCTTGCAAGATTCTATTCTCGAGAAGTTTCTACTGCTGTAGATGGTCTCGTCGATCTTATAGAACCAGCCATGATTGTATTTCTCGGTCTAGGAGTAGCGGTTCTACTGGCTTCAGTTCTCATACCTATATACAACGTAGCCAGTGCACAGTAGTTATCCCCATAGGGAATTGCTCTATTTTTCTAAGGTTTGGTATACTTACAGTCATAAGTATATTATTAATAAGTTTTATATAGGTTAATTAATTTCGTTATGAAGAAATCATATTTAAACAGAGGTTTTACATTGATTGAGTTGCTCGTAGTTATCGCTATTATTGGTATCTTGTCAGCAGTAGTTTTGACATCACTCGGATCAGCTCGAGGAAAGGCACAGGCAGTTGCAACTAAGTCTACCGTAAAGTCACTCCAAGCTGGAATTGCTCTATGTAATAATAATGTTGTTGCTTTGGGTACCGTAGCAAGTTCAGTACTTTGTGCTGGTGAGACTCCTGTACTGCCGTCATTTGGTCAGTTACTTGGAACTAGTGTCGCATACACAGCGGTTGGAACAGCTGGATCCCAGTACTACACCCTTCTACTTGCAGGTCATCCTGTATCTGCTTGTAACGGTACATGGTCAGTTGGTGAGTCATCAACAACACCTCCTGTAGGTTGTTAATTAATTTTTAATTCCAATAAACATCATCCGCCGAAAGGCGGGTTTTGTTTATGGGGAAAACCATTCTTTAGATTACTTATTTCGTGTTATACTTTTTATATAGATAAAATCATCACTTATGAAAATATACTCAACAAAAGGTTTTACATTGATAGAATTGCTCGTAGTCATCTCTATAATAGGTCTTCTATCAACTATAGTTATCGCTTCATTAGGTAGTGCTAGATTGAAAGGAAAAGATGGAGCAGTAAAACTCAGTATGGTGAGTCTTAGAAGTCAGATGCTAATCGATGCTAATACTGTAGGGAATTATGGTGCTACATCAAACTATGTTGCAGGAATCGGTTCAAATGCTTCTTGTTCGATCGGAAACTTTAATACAGCTACAATAGTCCCTATTAAAAATAGTCTAGTCGGAAATCTCCCAGCTGCTACAAATATTCTATGTTCAGTCGATATTTCGGATTCATCTATTCCAGCAAAAAAATGGGCAATAGGAACCATATTACCAAGTGGCGCTGGTCTTCATTGTGTAGATTCAGTAGGAAACTCTAAGGTCTATTCCACTATTACTAACGTCTTAGGTATTACTACTTCTCAGATAAAAGATGGCGATTGTCAGTAGTCAGTATATAAATAATGCCAACCATAGCTATACCCGCTAGTGTGTCTACTGCATAGTGCTGTAAGACATATATAGCCCCCAACATATTTGCACAAGCCATAAGGAAAAGAAAAATCCTAAGCCATTTTTGTCTAAAGACACTTCCGATACTTAATAAGAGCAGAAAACCCCATATTGTGTGCATACTCGGGAAGTTGCTAACTGAAAAACGTTGTTCTTTTGGATCTATCCATATTTTTGTATATTGGAGACTGTAATGATTTATAAACTCTGACGGTGGCCCTTTTTCAATTTCTTTAGATATATCTTTCGGAATAGATTGATGAAATATGTTTGCAATATACATAATAGATGGCTGTGTAGCTGGTAAAGCTATCCATAATGGGATACAAAGACATAAAGCTAGTAGAATCCTTCTGGACCATAGGATGAAATCCTCGATCTTTTGGGTAGAAAGAAGAAAAAGTGTCCATAGTGTTACTAATACAGGCATAATATTATATGGCCATACCATAATCCTCTCGAATATCATGTTGTAATGATCATACATAAAAAAGGCGGGATATACTCCGAAAAGCATTTTGTCTGAAGTCATCAATATATTTGACCACCTTATAATACTTTCTGTAGTTTCAATTACGAAGACAGTTTCAGTTAAAACAGCTGTCCATAATAACATGATAAATAAGACGAAGACATGAGATGCTATAAAGTATGGACTATATTTTATTTTATTTTGAATTGCAAAATAAATGATAGTTAGGACTATACAACCAATAATATTTCCTAGAATAAAAGAATCATCGGTGATAAAAGAAATTAGCGTGTCATTTAAAAAAAGACTTTGGGTTTTTAAAAGAAGCGAATCTGGATTTGAGATAATAAAGAAAATAGAACGGCGGTGATGAGCTTGAAGCCCAGCGACGGCGTTTGGCCGAGGGTGTAGGGCTGGTTGCGAATCATCGCCACGATGCCGCCTTGGCCGCCTTGGCC
>JAYTYJ010000036.1:0-1871 GCA_043742445.1 Candidatus Tayloriibacteriota bacterium
GTCGATTATCAAAAGTAAATAAAGTACCTCTGAAGTTTTGTGCTGGGTACTTTTCCATATAACTATGCATTCCTCCATCTAATTGATATACATCCTTGAATCCTTTTTTCAAAAGATATGCAGACATCTTCTCGCATCGCACACCTCCCGTACACACTGTGAGCACAGTCTTATTTTTAATGTTTTCTACTTTTTCTTCAAGAACTTTTAGCTTTTCTGGGAGCTGGCGCGATGAATCCATCCCTGGATCAATGGAATTCTTAAAATGTCCTGATTCGTATTCATAAGAGTTACGCATATCTACTACGACAAAATCTTTTTGATTCTCGTACCATGAATGAAGTTCTTCAACTTTCAAGTACTTGCCTGTTTGCTTAGTCGGATCAATATCTTTTCCGAATTGAGTTGCTACTATCTCATTGCGTACCTTTACCGAAAGACGTGGAAAAGATGACCCATTTCCTTTACTTTTCTTAACCTGTATATTGCTAAATCTTTTATCTTGTAAAAAATCTTGCAGGAATGCTTCTGTGTCATCTTTCTTTCCTTCGACACTAGAGTTAATTCCTTCATGAGAAACAATAGTTCGGCCAGTAAGACTGTACTTTTCACAAAGCGCTAAATAATACCCTTTTAATTCTTCTGGGTCAGATATGGGAACATATTTATAAAAAAGTAGCACTTGGAAATTCATAGTAATGATTGTATCAAAATATACTAAGTAGTACAGCTCGGGTTATATAGCAAAAAGAATAAAGAAGCTTACGAACGAAGAGATGGCTACGATGGGCATTGAAATCTTAGTTGGCATAAACAGCAAGATGAGAATCGCATAGTTAGGCAAAAGCGTCAGATATTGCGCAACGAAATAAAGCACTATCCGCGGGAAAATATAGCCCCATATTGTCTTTACGATTGGATAATCAAGGAGGTGCACAAAAAGTCCTATAATTATTATAAAAAAAAGTTTAAAAAACTTGAACATATATTGGATACCTGACAATCCAATTTTTTTGTATCTGTCTCCTTTAGTTTCTTTTTTCGTCTGATGATGACCAATTGAAGCGTACATAATTAATTACACTACTATAAAATGCTGGTTTGTCAACCAAACTTAATTGGTAGCATTAAATAATCAAGTGAGTCAATTACTTTTAATAATTTTCTTTGTTATTGCACCAACAAACAAGCGATAGGCCAATCTATTTTCTTTTTCAAAATTAATGCAAATACCTAAAAGTCTTTTACAAGGTGCACATTTAAATTCTGGAATTTTGTTTTCAGCAGTTTTCTCAAGATTAGAATATATTTTAGAGTTTGATATTCTATCCATATACATGCGCCTTAGTATGCCTGGTCCATCTTTTTGATAGTCGCAAATATGGTTACCACAGCTTTCACAAGAAATGGAAAGTAAACGAGAATATCCTCTTCTTGTTCTTTTGAATTTATCGTTTTTAAAACCACTTTTCATTATGTAAGTATAGCAGAAGCGGTCGATGGGATTTGGTCACAAAACTTCTCGTCGCAGACTCCTCGATAAAGTTTCGCGACCCCGTATTCAAATCTCCTGACGGTTCGATTTGCTAATCGCCAGCGTACATGGCGCAAACCATGTACTTCTATTTCAGCAGGAAAAGTAAAATCACCCATTTAAGGAAATGGGTGATTTTACTTTTTTTGCGCGGTCGATGGGATTTGGTCACAAAACTACTTCCTCACTTTGTTCGTCAGAGATAGTTTCGCTACCCCGTATTCAAATCCCAGCACAAGCCAAGCAGTTGGCTTGTTTCTTTCTATGCAGAAATAATAAATACCCCAACATGTAAGTTGGGTATTTATTATTTTGCGCGGTCGATGGGATTTGAACC
>JAYTYJ010000037.1:0-8078 GCA_043742445.1 Candidatus Tayloriibacteriota bacterium
TGATCCAAACACCAAAAAGACTCAAATTAAAACAAAAAACAATGACGTGGGTGAAAATACCACCATTCTAGAGTCATCAATAACGGGGGAGTCGGTGGATATAAACTTTAACTATAAATACATAATTGATTGTCTGCAATCAATAGACTCAGACAGTATAAATCTAGTATTTAGTGGTTTGAATAAACCAGTAATCATTAGTCCTGTGTCTGACACATCTTTTCGATATATTGTTATGCCAATGAATCGTTAAAACAAGCAACCCATGAAAGGAATATCAATCTTTTTTGATAAGTTTAACAATATAGCACTAAAAGAACTTAAAAAAAGAGAAATAATTTGTCAGGCTATTTATAAAAGTACAAAACAAATTATTGAGCTAGAAGAAATAAGTATTAAGGAGGGGGTTGTAAGTGTAAAAGGTGATCAGGGTCTAAAAAGTGAGATTTTTCTTAAAAAGAAAAGCATCATAGATATTTTGTTAAAGTCTAATATTAAGATCGTCGATATTAAGTAACTTAATTACCTATTTCTAAATCAATAGAAGCTTCGCCTCGGTTATAAACTGTATCATAAACGACCACTTTAATAATATTGTTTGTCTCTATTCTTTCTATGTCTTGAGGTGTAAAGCTGAGAACTTTTGGATTTTGACTGTTTGTATAGACATACTTTCCATTTACATATAGCTCAGATTTTTTGATGGGGTATTTACTTGTTATTGCCACAGAAACAATAATATGTGAATTCGCGGTGTGTGGAGATCCTTGTTCTGGAATAGAAAGAGATACTTGAGGGGAATTTTCTAGAGTATGAACATCATCTTTTTCTGTGGGAATTTGAATGTTAGCGTTTTCTACAAAATCTGGATGTGTTTTTTTCCAAGTTTCAAACCAGTTTCTAACTCCATACTCCCAATTTTCATACTGTGAGTCCTTTGGATCTTTCGGTATTTCTCCTGTAGGATCAGTTTTATCTACCCAATGTAATATACTATGGACATTTGGGAAGGCAATTTCATCTAGGGTCTCTGGTGGGGTAAGGTCTGTAGCGAGTTTCCCTGATATTTTATCTTTTTTAAATGTAATACCACCCTTCCATATTCCCCTAAGTACAGGTTTTGCATCAATAGGTGTTGGCTCAGGTTTTTTAAATGTTTCTTTTGTAAAATCATTGTTTATTTCTGCCATAAACGCAGCCCATACAGGAGTGATGATAAGTCCAGCAACCTTTTTATCCATAGGACTGTCATCATTTTTTCCAGCCCAAGCACCAACAACAACGTTTGGAGTGTATCCTTCAATCCACACATCTCTATAGTCGTTTGTTGTTCCAGTCTTTGTGGCAATTTGTCTGTGTAGATTTTCAATATTAGAAGTTATGGTACTAAGTCTAACATTAGGATCTGATAATATATCATTTATTTGACGAGCTACTTGAGATGGAATGGCTTGGCTTTGATTAAAACCAGCTTCTTCGAGAATATTTCCTTTACTATCTTCAACCTTTAGTATTGATCTATAAGGATTTCTTAGGCCATCATTTGCAAACACACCATAAGCACTCGTAAGTTCAAGAAGAGAAACTTCACCACCACCTAGAACCAAGGTAAGGCCATATCTATCAGGAGAAGTAAGGCTTGTTATACCCATATCCTCAGCTGTTTTTATGGAATTACTGATTCCGGTCAAATAAAGTGTTTTAACAGCGGGAATATTACGCGAATGAGCAAGAGCAGTTCGAATATTTTCAGGACCTTCCCATAAACCATCGTACTCACTTGGTGAATAGCAAACTTTTGCATCGTCGGTAGGATTTTTGGGCTTACCCTCAGGTGTACATTGCGAAGAAAACTCTGTAGGTACGTCAAAAAGTACGGTGTCCGGAGTATAGCCTTTCATAAAGGCGGTTGCATATACGAAAGGTTTAAATGTTGACCCAGGCTGACGATATGCTGTCGCAATATTGAAATTCCCATAACCTTTTTCGAAATAATTTCTTGATCCAACCATTGTTAATATATCACCAGTCTTCGGATCGATAGCCACCATGGCCGTGTTACTAGCATTAAAAGATTTTTCAAGAGTCGGTGCAAAGTTTGTGATAACTTTTTCTGCTTTTTGTTGCATATCGTAGTTTAGGGTAGTCGTAACTTTCAATCCACCTTCCTCAACCATATTTTCTCCATATTTATTTATAAGATAATTTTTTATATATAAAGAAAAATGAGGAGCTCTTATGCCAGTGGTATTCTTTTCAAGAAATTGAACTTTTTCCTTTATGGCTACATTGTATTCATCTTTAGTTATAAAACCGATATTAAGCATTTGTTGTAGTACAAGATTTTTTCGATTATCGAGTTTGTCTTTGTTTGGTCCGTAAGGGGAATAGTAGCTTGGTGCCTGCGGTATTGCTCCAATATAAGCCGCTTCAGCTAGGCTAATATCCTTTGCAGATTTTCCAAAGAATGTTTTACTTGCTTCTTCAACACCGTATATACTTCCACCGTATGGATTTTCATTGAGATAGGTGTTTAGTATCTGGTCTTTGGTTAAAACCTTCTCTAGCTTTATAGCCAGTATCCATTCTTTAAGTTTTCTGGTGATAGTTCGATCTTGAGTAAGAATAGAATTCTTAATAACTTGCTGAGTAATAGTTGATCCGCCTTGTTTTGTTCCGCCAGGAATAAGATTTGAAAGAATGGCGCGTAAAATAGCTGTCGGCTTTATGCCTATATGTTGATAGAACTCTTGATCTTCTATAGCGATCGTAGCCTTTTTAATTTTTTCAGAGATGTCTTCAAAAGCTACTTCAGTTCTTTTTTGATCATTATGAACGTCATAGAGCAGGATTTCACCAGTTCGATCATATATTTTTGTAGATTGAGCAACTTTCCTAGTTTCAAAAGCACTCAAGTCTGGGATTTTAAGACTTGAAAACCATATAATTCCAAGGCTAGCAAGTATAAAGAAAAGAGATATTGACAAAACAAGCGATAACTTTATAAAGCGCCATTTCCAGGACTTAAAGAAAACTTTAGAATGAGACATTTAGAAATTTTATCATAAATATGATACATTACATAGTAATTAATAAATACACATATGTTTAATTTTGGTAAAAAACTCGAAGTTTCAAAAGACGAAATAGCTATAGAAAAGTTTCTAACGAAGGGGGTGGAGGCGATTTTTCCCAATAAAGATTTTTTGAAGAGTAAGTTATTAAAAGGAGGTCGCCTTTCTTTTTATGCTGGCTTTGATCCTACAGGTAAAACTCTACACTTAGGACATGCAATTTCACTTAAGAAACTCGGAGAACTTCAAAAATTAGGCCACCAAATTATCTTTTTGATTGGAGATTTTACTGCGATGATTGGAGATCCTACAGATAAAAGCGCAGTACGAAAAAAGCTTACTCGTGAAGAAGTTTTAGAAAATTGTAAAGAATATCAAAGTCAGGCCTCAAAGTTTGTGTCTTTTTCAGGGACAAATAAAGCAATTATGAAATTTAACTCAGATTGGTTAGCAAAAATGAGTTTTGCTGATGTATTAGAACTTACATCTAAAGTAACTGTAGATCAAATGTTAAAACGAGATATGTTTGTAAAAAGGAATGAAGAAGGTAAACCGATCTATCTACACGAATTTATGTATCCATTAATGCAGGGTTACGATTCTGTGGCTATGGATGTCGATGGGGAAATCGGAGGAAACGATCAAACATTTAATATGCTCATGGGAAGAGATTTGATGAAGTCTTTGAAGAATAAGGAAAAATTTGTTATAGCTACAAAGCTTCTTACTGATTCTTCTGGTAAAAAGATGGGAAAAACAGAGGGTAATATGGTTAGCCTTGATCAAACACCAGAAGACATATTCGGTAAAGTTATGAGTTGGAATGACGGTCTTATTATCCCTGGTTTTGAAATTATAACTGACCTATCTACTGAAGAAATACGAACAATTCAGTATTCAATTGAAGGCGGTGCCAACCCACGTGAAGCTAAAGTTCTTTTAGCTAAAGAGGTGGTCACTATGGTTTACGGTAAAGAAGCTTCGGAAAAAGCTTATCAAAATTTTGAAAAAATATTTTCAAGTGGCGGTATTCCAGATGAAATTCAAATTATTACTATTCCAAGCGGATCTTTTATTAAAGACGTCTTAGTTAAAGAGGGAATCGTCAGTTCGAATGCTGATTGGAAAAGACTTGTAGAAAGTAATGCAGTTTCTCATGCCGGCACAGACGAACTTATAAGTGATCCTTATTTTAAGGCCAAAAAAGAAATAACCTTGAGAATTGGAAAAAAAAGGTTTGTAAAAATATTGGTAAAATAATTACTCCTCCCATCTATCCTTGAATGGATCTGCTTCCTCATCATCAAGGCTTTCCTCGTTCTCATCTTCTTCGGGTATCAAATCTGCAACTGCTAATTCAGGATCGATGGTCTTTTCTTCATCATCTAAGAGTATTTCTTTGGTCTCGTCTTTTGTATCTTCTTTTTTTACTTTTGCCATATTTTTTATCATTTACTCTTAATAACCATTTAGGATTTTATATTTGTAACAAAAGTATTAAACATTTGCAAATAATATAATGTGGAGAAAACCTTACGGTCTATTTTTTACCTGTGCTTGGCAAGTAAGAGCTATCGCTATTGCATCATATTCATCATCTAAGGCTTTTTTACTTTTCATTTTAATCAAAAGAGGAATCATTTTAATGATCTGAGCTTTATCGCTACCACCGTGGCCAGTTACAGCCACTTTTATCTGGGGCGGTGAATATTCATAGATAGGAATATTTTTAAGAGAGGCTTCATATGATATGACCCCACGCGCTTCGGCTACTTTCATGGCAGTTTTTTGATTTTTTGTTATGAAAATAGATTCTATGGCCAAGGTATCAGGTGAGAATTCATTAATAATTGATTTTACTTTTAGTCCGATTTCTTTCAGTCTTTTATTGAAAGTGTCTTTTGGATTCGTTGAAAAACACTCGGAGTGTATAAGTGTTTTGTTTTCTATGATAGCGATACCTAAACGATCATATCCCGGGTCTATTCCTAAAATTATCATCTAGGTATTATAGCTCTTACTCGGCATTGGTATATACGTCTTGTATTTCATCATTCTCTTCCAGTTCCTCAACGAGAGCTTGGAGTTTTTCAATATCAGCATCTTCAAGAGGTATAGTCATGTTGGGTATCAAACCTTCAAGTCCTTTTGTAAAAGCCCATGAGGCACTTCCTTGTGCTGCAAGTTCAGAACTGTGCCGAACAAGAATAGCTTTCACTTCCTGTGCGGCTTTATTTCTATTATCAGTCAAACCTTCTATGACAATAGCGATCCCACCAGGACCGTACGCTTCATAGGTGACATTTTCCATAGCCGCGCCAGTGTCCGTGGTGGCTTTTTTTACTGCTCGATCGATAGTATCGTTTGGCATATTTTCTTTCTTTGCTTTTTCTATCGCTAGAGCTAAACCGGGAGATTTGAGATTTCCACTAGCCTTTTTAGCTTCTACAGTAATAAAACGTACCAATTTACCAAAAATCTTACTTTTTTTAGCGTCATTTGCTGCTTTCTGATGTTTAATTTTTGAGAATTTATTATGTCCTGACATGGGAATATCATAACATAAGAGTTCTTAACAATATATAATATATAGTTTATAGCAGTTTTCCTGAAATATCTTTTGTGTTCAGGTGCTCATAAGCCTTTTCGGTAACTGAGCGACCACGGGGCGTCCTTTCTAGGAGACCAAGTTGAATCAAATAGGGTTCGTATACTTCTTCAACGGTTGCTTGTTCTTCTGAAAGGGCAGCAGCAATAGTATTGAGCCCCACTGGACCTCCTTTGAATTTTTCTATCATAACTTTTAAAATGTCTCTATCTGCTCCATTTAATCCAAGATCATCAACTCCAAGCATTTTTAATGCTTTCTCAACAATTTCTCCCGTCAGTTTTGATTTCTGAATCTGCGCATAGTCACGGCTTCTTTTTAAAAAGTAATTTGCAGTACGAGGCGTGAAACGACTCCGCTTGGCAATAGCTTTTACTGCTTCATCTTCAATTATAATATCCAAAATCTTAGCTGACCTCTTTATAATTTCTCCAATTTCTTTTTCTGTATAGAATTCTAACTTAAAAACCCCCCCAGAGAATCGAGAGCGTAAAGGTGAAGAAATCATGGCGATGCGTGTAGTTGCTGCAATAAGAGTAAAAGAGGGGAGTTCGAGTTGTATTGTTCGAGCAGAAGGACCTTTTCCAATGATGATGTCTAAAACACCACTTTCCATTGCTGGATAAAGTACTTCCTCGATGGCTTTATTTAGCCTGTGAATTTCATCGATAAAAAGAATATCTCCATGAGAAAGGTTGGTTAAAATAGAAGCTAAATCACCGACTTTAATGATCGCTGGTCCGGAAGTAACTTTCATTTGAGCTCCAGTTTCTTTTGCTATGAGGTGAGCTAGGGTGGTTTTACCTAAACCAGGTGGACCGTAGAATAAAATGTGTTCAGGGGGGTGTCTTCTTTCTGCTGCAGCAGTTAAAAGGATATGCAGATTATCCTTTATTCCTTGTTGACCTATATAATCTGGCCAACGAGAAGGTCTCAAGGTCTGATCAAGATACCCCGTTTCTACCGTCTTCTCTTTGTCTATAGGCTTATTCTTACTTGACATAATAATTAATCTATGCTAAGCTACTCAACAGTCATAAAAAACGGTAAGTCTGGACCTTAGATATCTGATAATCGGATTCATAATTCTCTAAACAATATACCTTGTTTACTCAAGGCATCTGATGTACTTTTGAGGACGTTCTGGTTATACACCTTGTGTGTATGTACTGGGACTATCCTTGGTAGTACGTTTAACTTTTGGTGATCTCATTGAAAGTATTGTTTAGAGAATTACGCATCCGATCTACTGTTAATATTACTCTAATATCTCACAATTTCAATTGACAGACTTCTTTTTCTATTCCTGATTAAGGTTAATTAGTCACTAATAGTGATTACTCTCTCGAGTTCTTCAAGTGAAGTTACCCCTTTTATTACTTTAATGATTCCATCTTGTCGTAGCGTTAAAAGTCCTTGCGGTGCTGCTGCTTTTTCTACTTCAGACTCACTCGGATTCAATTCAATAACCGAATTTACCTCAGGAGTAATTTTTACGCCCTCATAAATTCCAATTCTTCCTTTATAACCTGTTTGACTGCATGCGTCACAACCTGCAGCAGTAAATATCTGAGCCGGTAGGGCAGGTATTTCTGTTTTATCAAAAATAGTCCCTAAAACTTTATCAATTTCATTTTTTACGGTTCCTTCATAAGGTACTGGTTTTTTACAATGATCACAGAGTTTTCTTACGAGTCTCTGGGCCAGAACTATATTTATAGCTGAACTCATAATTTTTGAATTTACTCCAAGATCAATGAGACGAGGGAATGAACCAGCTGCACTATTTGTATGAAGAGTAGAAAAAACAAGGTGACCAGTCAGGGCTGAGTTCACTGCAATAGCTGCTGTTTCACTATCTCGGATTTCTCCCACCATAATGATATCAGGGTCTTGTCGAAGAGCCGCTCGAAGTCCATCTAGGAATGTGTATCCTTTGTCGTTTACTTGCGTCTGAACTATTCCTGGTAGATGATATTCGATGGGATCTTCGATGGTAATAATTTTTACTGTAGGGTTGTGACTTTTTTTCAAAAAAGCATATAGAGTAGTTGTCTTTCCAGAGCCTGTAGGTCCTGTTGTGAGGAGCATTCCATTTGGCTTATCAATCTCTTTTAAAATAAGTGAAAGAAGTCTTGGTGGAATACCTAATTCTTCTAATGGTACACCAATAGACTTCGGATTAAGTATTCGCAATACAATAGACTCATTATAAGCACCTGGAAGAACCGAAGTACGGATCTCCATTTCAGTGTTTTTAACTCCAACACTAAAACGTCCGTCCTGAGAGTCTTTTTTAATATTTAGTTTGAGTCCTGAGAGGAGTTTGATTCTAGAAAGTAGAAGGTTGAAAGTGTCTTTATCAAAATCAAGGACTTTCACGAGAACTCCATCGA
>JAYTYJ010000038.1:0-15715 GCA_043742445.1 Candidatus Tayloriibacteriota bacterium
AAATTTGTTACGTAGACCTTAGTACCTAAGGTAGAAAGAAAATAAGGCTGCGATCCAACTAAGACAGTCGTTACTGAATTATTATTTGATGTATCGATGATGGAAACAGTATTACTACTATGATTTGTAGTAAAAACCTTTGTACCTAAGCTAGTAATATCAAAAGGGCCAGACCCTACTGAGACAGTCGTTACTGAATTATTATTTGATGTATCGATGATGGAGACGGTGTTACTATAAAAATTTGTTACGTAGACCTTAGTACCTAAGGTAGTCATTTTCTGCGGGAATTGACCAACATTCACCGTCTCAATTCCATTTGCAAAGGTAAAAAATGGAATACATATAAAAAATGACAGCAAAACTAATTTAAAAAAATACTTCATAAATATCCTAGAATTATATCATATCCTCTGGAAGGTCGACAACTCCAGATTCGAGGGATGGAGACTCGCCAGTGATACGCATGATGTCTTTATCTACTTTTTTTAATTCCTTACCAGAATTATTATAATGATTCACAACAGTTCCCAAAGAAGCACCAAGCTTTATATGATATTCTTCATATCTTTTCAAATGAATTCCTAGATCAGCTACCCTTTTTATAATATCTTTTGCTGTTTCTTCTATTTGTAATGCTTTTAGCCCCTGCAAAACTGTCTGCAAATAAGCTAAAAATGATGTTGGAGAGACTATAATAACTTTATATTTATGTGCAGCTCTTTGAATAAGATTATCCGTCTCTTCGGACACAGCACCGATCTTATTTATCAAAAGATCGTAGTAGATTGCTTCATGAGGAATAAACATAAAAGCAAAATCCATCGTTCCCTCACTCGGTCGAATATATTTTGATGTTTCTTGGATTCTAAGTTTAAGATCATTAACAAACATTTTTTCTAGTTTATCTTTTTCAACAGGATCCCTTTCCTGAGAGAGTTTATTATAATTTTCTAGTGAAAACTTTGAATCTATAGGTATGACTTTATCTTTTACAAAAACAGCGGCATCTACTATCTCCCCATTTGCAAATTTGTATTGCATTTTGTATTGAGTCGGCGCTAGAACATTACTCAAAAGTGTCTCGAGATAATATTCTCCTAGAATTCCACGATGTTTTGGATTTTTCAAAATATCTTGTAAGGATTGAAGTTGATCGGCGAAAGATACGACTTGACGATTTGTTTCATCAAGTTTGGTAAGACCTTCAGTCACCTCTCTGATCATTTTTGTAGATTCAGAAAGCTGAACTTGCATAGATTCGCGCATATCACGATGCCCCCTACCTATTTTTTCGTCTACCGTACGATTTAATTCATTTATTTGTTCTAAAATCAGTTTGAGACCAGTATCGCTGTTTTCTACTGGCTTAGTTTTTTTATAGTTCAAAGTCATTACTATAATAGCTATGACGAGGAGTAAAATAAGTATTATGACTAAAATATTCATTGTGTTATTATATAGTAACTTATGACAATACACGAACACATAAAAAATAAAATAATCGACGCCATGCGAGCAAAAGATACTTTAACTCTCGAAACTCTTCGAGGTCTGACCTCTCTCTTTTCATATGAACTTATAGCTAAAAAAAGTTCAGAGCTATTTATAGATGACGAAAACGCATTGATTTTAATAAAAAGAAGTGTGAAGCAAAGAAAAGACTCTATTGATCAATTTGAAAAAGGGGGTAGAAAAGACTTGGTTAAAAAAGAAAAGTCTGAGTTATCTATTCTTGAAAAATTTTTACCTGAAACTATGAGTAAAGCAGATATAAAGAAAATTGTTGAAGCAAAGATAAAAAAAGATGGAATGCCAGATACAAGAAAGATAGGAGCCTTTATGGGGGGAATTATGAAGGAATTAAAAGGAAAAGCAGATGGAGGAGATGTAAAAGAGGTTGTAGAAGTGTTGGTAAAGTAAATTCTTTGGCTGTATTACTAGTTGTCTATTGACAAATAAGAATTTGACTGTATAATACATAAGATATGAGTTCTTTCAAACTAGTTCCGATCACAGCGGAACACAACGCTGAAAACGTTGGGAGGCTTTTATTCGAAAAGGAAGGGTTATACCTTCTACCGCGAAAATACGCTCCCAGTATTCCTCACGAGATTATGCTCCAAATCCCCGATAGGAAAAAGAGAATTATCTTACTAAATATGGATGTGCCTTTGTCTAAAATCCCCATAAACATCCCTCGGGAATCTGGCATTTTCGCATATGCCCACAAAAATCACATGGGGTACACCGAACTTGATACAGACCAAGTCTTTATGCCGGGAAACTGCTTAATGGGTTTCATTCCAAGTTCTCTCCTGATTAATCGGGACACCGATGCTTATGGCACGAGTGAAAAGATTGAGAGATTTTCGACTATGGAATACCGCTGTCATCTTGATCCTGACAGTATCGAGTGGCAAACTAGATACAGCCCATATGTCAATGTGAATCGGGATTCAGAATCAATTGGTTATAGTTCGTGGGACGGAAATCTTGTACGATGGTTTGGATCGGGATTCGCAACACGAATACAATATGCCATTGCCTCAGGACTCTTCCCTGAAGATTGACCACGCACGCCGCCTTTGCAAGGCGGCTTTTTTTATTGCTTAAATTTATTTTTTATGCTTTAATTGAATATCAAATTTAACATATATAAATCCCATGGATATTCGAAACATTGCAATCATCGCCCACGTGGACCACGGTAAGACTACTCTTACTGATGCTATCATGACTCAGTGCGGTCATGGTGACGACGGAACAATGGACTCAAACGCTCTCGAACAAGAGCGCGGTATTACTATTTATGCAAAAAATACCTCTATCGAGTATAAAGGTACGAAAATTAACATCGTGGACACTCCTGGTCACGCAGACTTCGGATCAGAAGTCGAACGAGTACTCCGATCTATCGATACGGTGCTTCTCGTAGTTGATGCTCAAGAAGGCCCTATGCCTCAGACTCGTTTCGTCTTGAAAAAATCTTTAGAACTTGGTATTAAGCCAATCGTCATTATAAATAAAATCGACAAACCGGCAGCAAACCCAAACAATACCCACGAAATGGTTTTAGAACTCTTTATGGAATTGGGCGCAAATGACACACAGCTCGACTTCCCTACTATATATGCTATTGGTCGTGAAGGAGTGGCTATGAAAAAAGTTGAAGACCCTAGAAAAGATCTCACGCCACTTTTAGATATGATTTTGGAACATGTTCCACCTGCAAATAAAGACCACAGTGCCACAGCGCCTCTGACAGCACAAGTCTTTAACCTAGGTTATGATAATTTCCTTGGGCGTCTGGCTATTGCGCGAATATACGATGGAACAATAAAGATGGGTCAAGTAGTTTTTGAAAAAAAGATTGATGGAACTGTAAACTCTGGACGAGTTACGAAACTTTTTACATTTGAAGGAAAAAAGCGAGTAGAAATTCAAGAAGCAAGCGCTGGAGACATCGTAACTATCGCTGGATTTCCTCAGATTTATATTGGAGAAACTTTAACAGATAATGAATCTACTCCTGCTCTTCCTGCAATCAAGATCGATGAACCAACTATTTCCCTCAACTTCCTCGTCAACTCATCTCCATTTGCTGGACGAGAAGGTAAGTTCGTAACTGGTCGCCAAATCCGTGAGCGTTTGGAAAAAGAATTGGAAATCAACGTTGGTTTGAAGGTAGATTTTGCGCCAAATGAATTCTTTAGAGTTTTTGGACGAGGTGAACTACATATTGCCGTACTTTTGGAAAATATGAGACGAGAAGGTTACGAACTTCAGGTGTCTCAGCCTCAAGTTATCGTCAAAGATATCGAAGGAGTAAAAAGTGAGCCTTTTGAAGAATTAACTATTGATATTCCTGATGAATTTACTGGAGCTATCATCGAAAAGCTTGGTCAGAGAAAAGGGAGTATGACGGATATGAAAAGTAAGGATGGTCAAACTCGTATGCTATTTGAAATTCCTACTCGAGGACTTCTGGGTTATAGAAACGCTTTCGTCATCGATACAAAAGGTGAAGGGATTTTGGCTAGTCGATTTATTGATTTCAAAGCATATGCTGGTGAAATAGAGAAGCATTCAACAGGATCTATGACTTCTATGATGACGGGCAAAGCCCTAGCTTTCGCACTTTGGAATCTTCAAGAACGAGGACGTATCTTTATCGAACCTACAACAGAAGTATATGAGGGAATGGTTGTCGGAGATACATCAAAGGGAGATGATATGGATGTGAATCCATGTAAAGGAAAAGCAATGTCAAACATGCGATCTTCAGGAAACGATGAACATATTATGCTTACTCCAGCTTGGAAAATAGACGTAGAGAAAGGTCTAGAAACAATGCGAGAAGATGAATATCTAGAAATAACTCCTATCAACGTACGACTAAGAAAAAAGTTTTTGACAGATACAGATCGAGCAAAAGCGAAAAGAAAGGACTAGTATCTTTTACATATTTATTTTATAGTAAAAGAAGTACTCAAAATATGGAAAGTAAAAACCCCGCACGGACATGCCGTAGCGGGGTTTTGAATGGCCCTGAGATATCAACGCCAAGCTACTTGCTGAAGATCTTGTTCAGGAGTGCCGCATTCAATCTGCCTTGGGAACTTCTCATGAGGACTTCCAAGAGCTTCGGTGGTAGGTCCCCGTGATCATGATCACCCTGACTTGCCTTATGCCATACCAACTTGAAGCCCTGCCGGATACCCACCACATCCCTGGTCAGAAGCTCAGGGAACTGCAAACGCGCCGCGGCCCATAAGATGGTTTCGATGGCCTCCGCTTCAGCCATGAGGATGTGGAACTGCCGCCCAAGTTCAACAATCTCTGGCTCATGTTCCTTAGGATCGTAAGGGAGTGCGCCCTTATCGCCACCGAGACGAGCCCTAAAATCATCGAAAACGTGACAATCGTAGACCTTGCCGGCTTCATTCGCCTTATCGAGGGCAACATTGTGGATTCCGCGGAAACATCTGAGCTCATCGCTCATCACTCCAACGACGTTGTCAGCCTGCCCGACGGGTTTTTTGCTGTCTTGCAACTGTTTGGGATCAAAGGCTTTCGCCCTCTCGAATAGGTTCATAGATGTTCAGAATTCGGACAATTTTAGTCAGTTCTCCCATTGGAAACAAAGTTTTTTAGCCTCTTGCTCCTCTGTAAAAGAACCAATACATAATCTTTCTACCATACTTTTAATTTAAAGTCTAGTCTTTCTAGTGAAAAATCTCTACCCCCAATGTGTCTTTATATAATCTGTCGCCTCACTTATTGAAAAAGGTTGCGTACTATTCCCTACTCTCACATAGAAATCCTCTTTTTTATCAGTATTTATGAGATAAGCGGGTTTATGTCCTTCTCTAACCGTTATCAAGCAAATATCTTTATCTGAGATTTTTTCAAATTTTGTAGTAATATATTTTGAAAAAGATAAACCAATCATTGTCTTTATAAGCATACTCACATGATTTTCAAACCCATCTCTATTTTTCTTAGGCAAAGCTTTATAATCATTTTCCAAACCTACGATTTTACCATCATCACTTACCCCTATAAGTAACGTGCCGCCGTCGGCGTTTAAAAAACCTACAATGGTTTTAAAAACCATTTTCTCTAACTCTTTACTAACCTCACCCTTACGCCCATCAAAACGTAGTGTTTCTTTAAATTCAACAAATAAACCTTCACCTTCTTCTATAAGGATTCGGGGGTCCTTCGTTAGGACTCGTCCAGAGGCGCCACGCACCATTTGTTTTATAAAATAAATATACTCCTCAAAACCTGAGACGTTTTTTATTTTTGTTAATCTACCATTATTATGTTCGATGATGATAGTGGCATGATGTATCATCCTGCTTAATGGTGACTGATATATTTCTACAGAAGCCACTTCATACATACTAACTGATTTTCGACGACGAAAAAGCAATCCTGTTTTTTTAATTATTTCTTTATCTAAAATCTCGTAGTGAGAAAAATACCAATTCAAAAAAAGAATGCATATGTAAGAGAGTTGAAAAAAAGAAAAAAGGAGGATAAGGAAAATATCATAGCGAATATAGTGAACTAAGAATGTTGATCTATATAGGATCTCATAATTAGCGAGAAGAGAAGCGAGGTAAAAGATAACCGTAGCCAATATTTCCATAACCACAACATCACGAAGAAATACAATCGGTCCTTCTTTTATGATTATTTTTCTCATATTACAATACTAACAAATGCTATATCTTATAGCCATTGATTCTAGTTCTTTTAATCGAGTAAGCAAGGCTTGGTATACCAGCGTCAATACCAATCCTATGGGCAAGTGATCTCATGTATGTTCCACTCGAACATGAAACTTTTAACTTAACTATAATAAACTTTATCACAGTATTTTTTAATGCAAAATCATGCCACAACGTTATTATTTCTTTCTGGCGAAAATCTCCATTTACTTTTTTTATATTTTCTAAAATCGTATCGGTTATCTTCTGACCCGATAAAGCTTTTGAACCTATTTGCTCTATGTCAAATATTTCCACTTCTTTTGTTGGCATTTCTTCAGGGATTTCTTTCATAGCTAAGATTTTTGAAGAATATTTCGGATATTCTTGGACAAACTTACCTCGATATTTTTCGAAATTTGGCAGATCAAAAGAATGCTTATCTATTTTTTCAATAACCCCCAATGTATCGTACGTATCAGTCGAAACACCGAAAAGCACCTCGACTTCATATTCCTTATCCATTTTGAGATATTTTTCTTTTTGCTTACAATCTTCTCCAACAAGTAAAATTAAAAGACCTTGAGCTATAGGATCTAGACGACCCGCATAAGTCATTGGAATTTCTTTAGGTTTTCCATATTCAAGACGAATACGTTCGAGGCATTCAAGTGGCGTTTCTCCAATATTTTTGTATGCTAAATACATATGCTACAATGTAGCCCATGAATAAAAACTTATCAACTGATTCATATAAAGGTGTACGCGACTTTTATCCTGAAGATATGGCCATTCAGAATCAGATTTTCGGAATATGGCGTTCAGTCTGTGAGAAATTTGGATATCAAGAGTACAATGCATCAGTTCTAGAACCTGCTGAACTTTATCGAGCAAAAACTGGTGAGGAAATCCTAGAGAAACAGTCATATCTTTTCAAAGATCGTGGGGACCGTGAGGTTATGCTTCGTCCGGAGATGACCCCTACAGTCGCCAGAATGGTAGCTGGTAAAAGACATGAGTTAGTCTATCCTCTTAGATGGTTTTCAATGCCAAACTTTTTTAGATATGAACAACCTCAACGGAGTCGTCTGCGTGAATTCTGGCAATTAAATGTCGATATTTTCGGAGTTGATAGTCTTCAAGCTGAAGTCGAATGTATTGCTATGGCATATGAGATAACAAAGGGTTATGGGCTTAAGGATACGGAATTCGAGATTCGGATTGGAAATAGAAAAATATTAAATTATATTACAAAGGATGTTTGTGGCCTGAATGAAGAGAACTCTCAGAAACTTTTAAAATTGATTGATCAAAAGAGAAAAATCTCCGCGGATGTCTTTATAGCAACTGCAGAAATGGTCTTAGGTGAAACACCAAATGGTCCAAAGATACAAAAGTTTATAACTTTAATGAATTCAAATAATTTTGAAGAATTCACCAATCATTTAAATCAAACAAAAGAAGAGCATCTTGGTATAAAAGAGATACGAGAAGTTTTATCTGGACTTGAGAAATTGGGAATTACAAATGCAATTTTTGATCAAAGTATCACCAGAGGTATGGACTACTATACTGGAATTATTTTCGAAGTTTTTGATAAAAATCCTGAAAATCGTCGCTCTGTTTTTGGTGGCGGACGATATGATGACCTTCTATCACTTTTTGGAAAAGAAAAAGTTACTGCTTTTGGATTTGGTGCTGGAGATGTCGTGGCTAGAGATTTGATGGAAACATATAGAGTCATAAAGAAAACTAATAATATCTATCCTTCAGATATTTATATTTGTCTTTTCAATAAAGAAGTGGCCGGTTTTGCTCAAGATGTTGGTCAAAAGCTACGCGCCCAAGGAAAGAAAGTTTCTTTAGATTATTCTTTTAGAAAAATTGGAGATCAGATAAAAAATGCAGATCGAATGCATATTCCAAATATTATCGTCATAGGTGATGATGAAGTAAAAACTGGAAAATTTAAAATTAAAAATTTGAAGACTGGCGATGAGAAAGATTACATTTGATATTGAAACAAGAAATATTTTCCAAGATGTAAATTCTACAGACTCAACAGCGCTTGATATTTCTGTTGTCTGCATTCACGATTCACTTACGGACACTTATTCAAGTTATCTGCAAGAAGATTTTCCAAAACTATGGCCCATCCTAGAACAAGCAGACATGTTTATTACTTTCAATGGCGATCACTTTGATATTCCACTTTTAAATAAATACTATTCTGGAGATTTAGGAAAAATAAAAAGCCTCGACCTTCTCGTCGAAGTTCGAAATTCACTAGGACGACGCATCAAGCTCGACACTATTGCAGAAGCAACTCTCGGAACAAATAAATCAGGTCATGGACTACAAGCAGTAGAATGGTGGAAGACTGGTGAGATCGATAAGATAATAAAATATTGTATTGAGGATGTAAAAATCACAAAACAACTCTATGACTATGCGATAAAAAATGGACATTTAAAATATAAAGATTTTGGAGCTGGTGCTCTGATTAAAGACATTAAACTAGACACAACCCACTGGGAGACAAGAAAAGATTCTGGAATAAATTTTACACTTCCATTTTAGACCTGTATAATAACTCCATGCAACCTACAAAATCTTCATCAATTTTAAATATTCCAACGGCTATTGTTATTGCTGGGGCGATCATTGCTGGAAGCATAATCTGGTCAAAATGGCCTAGCACTCCGACAGAGCAAACTATAGCTGACGAAACTGGTTCTTTTGAACAAGAATTTAAACCTGTTACTGCAACTGACCATATTTTAGGAAATCCTAATGCTAAATTAAAAATTGTTGAATATTCTGATCCTTCATGTCCGTACTGTAAGATTTTTCATAATAGCATGTTACAAGTCATGACAGCGTACGGAAAATCTGGTAATGTTGCTTGGGTTTATCGTCATTATCCTCTAGACAAACCCGATGCAAGTGGCAGGATTCTCCATCCAAATGCAGGGCATGAGGCACTCGCTCTCGAATGTGCTGGAGATCTTGGTGGAAATGATGGTTTTTGGAAATATACTAATATACTATACGCATCTACACCTTCAGTAACAGCAAGTAGTCCAAACGGTCTAGATCAGAAACAATTACCAGTGTTTGCAAACTCCATCGGACTTAATGTGGAAAATTTTAATAACTGTCTTTCAACTGAAAAATTTAAAAATAAAATTGATAAAGATTTTCTCGATGGTGTAAATATTGGAATACAAGGAACTCCAGCTAGTATTATCGTCGTCAATAAGGAATTTCCAAAAACAATTAAAAACAAAATAATGGCTATTTATGAGCCGCTGAAAGACGCCCAAGGACAGTACCCAGTGCGTATCAGTGCAGATTCAAAGATGGTTATGATCGATGGCGCGATGCCAATCGAAATTATGAAAGCCACAATTGATTTACTCTTTACATATTAATCCTACTTCTTTTTGAAAGAGTATTTCCTAATGCACAATATTCACAATCTTTTTCATTACAATTCTTATTCCAAAAGAAAAGTGTATAAATCTCTTGCGCTTTTTCTTTAATAAGTTCCTTAAGTTTCTCCACGTCTTCATCTCTGACGTCAAACTTTTCTTTTTTATATTTTCCCGATTCATTTGGCTCAATAAAATCAAGCTCACCGCTTTTCATAGAAAACTTTTTCTTATCATCTAGATCTAAAAGTAGTTTATAGAAAGTAAGCTGCCTCTCATAATTTTCTTTATTAAGAGATTTTTTCTTACCAGTTTTATAATCTACAACATTTACATCTCTATCATTTATAAATTCGATCTTGTCCAAATCTCCCTTCAAAATTAGATCAAAGTTGCCGATATTTAGATGGACTCCTCGAATAGAGTATTCTGTTAATAAATTACGATTCCAAGTACCTTTATATGCCTCAAAATAGCCTTCTAAGGCCTTTTTACCCTTATGTAATGTATCTTCTAGATCTGCTGAAGAAATCATGATTCTATTGAGGTTAAACTCAAATAGCATTAGAAGTCCCTGAAGATCCACATCTTCTTGGGCTTTATATTTATCAAAAAAGGTTTTTAAAGTTTGATGGACAGCGGTTCCATACATTTGATGTTTTGTCTGATTCTCTGGAAGACGGATAAGATTCTTAAAAAAGTAATTCCAGGGACATGTAAGGTAGTTATTGAGTGCAGTCACTGACAATCCTCTTTCAAGAAGAAGATTCTGTAGATATTCTTTATTTATGATTTCGTGATTTTCATGTATAACTGATTCATTTAAAAAATCCTCTATTTTAGCTATTTCTGAAACAATTTCTTCTTTTTTAAATTGTGCGGCGATTTCAGAGATAAACTGCGTCGGCGAAAGTTCTTTTCCTTCAATATTTTCTTTTGGATATGTTATTATGGCTTGCTTTCTAGCTCGAGTCAGTGCTACGTAGAAAAGCCGACGCTCGTCATCGATACTTGTATCACCAGTCTGCAAAGTATTAAAATATGTCCTTCTTTTTTTATTCCCCCAATGCCCGTCGTAGGCACCGATAATATAAACAATATCGAATTCCAGCCCCTTTGACTTGTGAGCAGTCATCAATCTAACACCTTTTTTTTCCAATGATTTTCCAGATTTGGTCAAAATGCCATGCTCTTTTACTCTTTCAATATGTCTCAAAAAATCTACTAAAAAATACTCTTTTTTCCCACTTGTCATCTTTTTAATTTCTAAAAAGAAAGCTTCCAGAACCGCCATTTTTTCTAAAGAATCATGCGCTGATAAGACATAGTCGAGATAGCCAGATTCACGAACGATTACTTCAAAAAGTTTAGTAAAAGAAGTATTATGAGAAAATCGTGACCACCTTGACAGCTTCTGTGAAATATCTGGAAATCTTTCTGATACGATATCGATAAGATTTTTCCTTTCTTTTCGCGATTGTTCGAATGTTTTATAAATATCTATGATATTTAAATTAAAAAAATCAATAAAAAGGGCCTTTCCTAGTATTTCATCATTGGTAAGATTATTTATTATAGAAAAAATAAGAATGAGTTTTGACACATCCTCATCCTTGAGAATATCATTATCACTTTCGATGCGATAGGGAATATTTGTTTTTGATAGTGCATGACCGATGGCAAATGCATCTTTATTATCTCTATACAGAATAGCGATTTCATCACTTTCTATTCCCTCTTTTAATTTTTCTTGAATGTTTTTTATAATAAAAGCATATTCGCTGTCAAAATTTAGACACTCGTAAATAGAGACGAGCTCTTTCCCTGTCTGACTTTTTGACTGAAGCTCTACACCAGATGATAAAAGTGAATGTGATGCATCTAAGATGGGTTGCGTTGATCGATAATTTTCTTCGAGATTTATAACAACCGCATCTTTATAAAGCTTTTTAAAATACAAAAAGTTTTCAAGGGAAGCTCCTTGGAATCTAAAAATGGCCTGCTTTTCATCTCCAACAATAAAAAGATTTGGATTTTCATGGAAATTTGAAAGAAGTTTAAGTACTGCATTTTGTGCATTATTTGCGTCCTGATGTTCATCAGCAAGAATATATTGGTACGATTCTTGAATAATAAGCAAAAGATCTTCATCTTTTTCCAAAGTTTTAACAACCTCCACGATCATATCTTCGAAATCGTAAAATTTTTCTATTTCCAAAGATTTTTCATACGCCTCATAAAGTCTTAAAAGTTCTTTATTCTTTTTATTTTTTTCCTGAAGCTTGATAAACTCCCCTTTCATTTTTCCTTTATGTGCCCCTTTTTCATGGACTTTATCGGGAATATCTTTAAACTCTTTTTCTCGCTTTTTAATAATTTTTTCAAAATCAAGCGGACCAAGTGCTTCTCGTTTCAGATTTCTAATCTCAGAAAGAGCTGGACGTACATAAAAAAAAGTATCTCCATAAGGTTTTAACATTTCGAAATCATTTCCATCAATAATTTTTTCCATAACTGCGATTTGATCAATATCAGTGATCGCAGTTGAGCCGATTATTCTCGGAAACTTTTCTGGGTATTGCTTGATAATGTCGTTACAGAAGCTGTGGAATGTATTTATACTTACCTTGTAACCTGCTGAACCGATAATACTTACAAGTTTTTTACGCATGGCATAGGCCCCAGATTCTGTGAAAGTTAATGCCAAAATATTCTCCGGCGCTGTGTCGGTTTTTTGAATGATATTTGCAATTCGCAGTGTCAAAATAGTAGTCTTTCCAGTCCCAGGGCCCGCAATAACCATAACAGGACCGTCAATAGTGTCGACGGCCTGCTTTTGGGCTTTATTGAGGTTATTATAGAGTCTTTCAAAATTAGACTCCAAACTCTGATCTAACATATTTTTTTGGAAGAAATCTTAAATAACCTCCTAGTGAGCTCATTATAGCACTATTATTGATTTCTAGTAATTCTTTAATCTATTTATATTATCATGCTGTCTGATCTTTTCATGCGCCTTAGCTTCAATTTGTCGAATACGCTCTCGAGTCACGCCGAATTCTTTTCCTACTTCTTCCAACGTATGTGTTACACCGTCATTGAGACCATGTCGCATTTCAAGAATCTTTCGTTCTTTTTCTGAAAGGTCACCGAGGATAGCATTCACTTGATCTCGCAAAATTCTTCGTGAACTTTCTTGATCTGGAGAAAGAATTTTATCGTCAAAGAGGAAGTCACCCAATGTAGACTTTCCATCATCACTGTCATCTCCCACTGGACTTTCAAGAGAGACGACGTCCTGATCGATTTTTTCAATATTGTAAATCTTCTCAACATCAAGCCCCATTTCTGTCGCTATTTCTTCTGCCAAAGGATCTCGGCCAAGGTCTTGAGTCAAACGTCGAACCACTTGCTTATACTTTGCGATTGTCTCTACCATGTGCACAGGGACGCGAATAGTTCGTGACTGATCTGCAAGGGCGCGAGTAATAGCCTGACGGATCCACCATGTAGCGTACGTTGAAAACTTATACCCTTTTGTCCAATCGAATTTATCTACTGCTTTAAAAAGTCCTAAATTTCCTTCTTGGATAAGATCAAGGAGGGTGAGGTCGGGTGATCGTCCTACATATTTTTTAGCAATAGAAACCACGAGTCTAAGATTCGCTCGAGCAAGAAGGTTTTTTGCTTCCTTATCCCCCTGTTCAATTCTTCGAGCCAATTCCTTTTCATTAACCGCAGAGATCAAAGAATATTGTCCAATTTCTTTTAAATACATCTGAATAGAATCGTATGAAGAGTCTGAACCTCTAGATCCATATGAGTATTTCTTAGGAGTAGCAACTTCAGGTTCTACTTCGAGTAGCCCTCCCCCTTCTAAAACATCAATACCTGCAACAGAAAATTTTGTATAAAGTTCATCAAGAAAGGTTAAATCTTGTTCTATGGTTGGAAATTCCTTAAGAATTTCATCAAATGTAACGAATCCTCTTTCCTTTCCTTTATTTATAAGTTTATTCGCCTTTATGTCAAACTCCCTAGCTTTTGATTCTTTTTTTCCACCCTTAGCTGGGGCTAAATTTTTCTTTGCCTTAACTTTTTTAAGTTTCTTTACTGACTTTTTTATTATTTTCTTTGCTTTTTTGATTACCTTCTTTTTATTTTTTTTCATGTATTTGTAAATTAAATTTCCTTTTTTAAAATATTCTCTAGCTCCTGCCTCCTCTTAATGAGTTGTGTCAAGCGTTCAGGATCAGAAGGCTTTCCAGTTTTCATAATTTCAGCAAATTCTTCACGTACACAATCATCTTCAAAATTAATCATCAATTCTCTAAGACTCTCTACAACATCTCTTGAATTACTAAAAGTAATTTCGGTCTCAAGAATTAATTCATCTTTACATGGTTCGACACTTTTTACTATCGAATCATATTTATTTCCAACGATTTGTTTGATTGTGGCACGATGACCATCAATATCAATGTTTGGAATTGGATTTTTATCTACAAAGTAAAACAAGCCAAAGAGTTTTCTGGTTATCGCATCAAGACGTGAGGAAGTATTTTTAATTTCTTCCTGTTTTTGTACTTGAATAACCTCACCTTTCATCGAAGCTTCTGCTTTGTGCAAATCTTCACGAATGGCGTCTTCCGAAATACCCGTTTTCTCCTTAATTACTTTTATATAGTGTGCTTTTTCCATTGCGCCTGTAAGAGGTGCTATGAATGGAAATACATTATCTCGCAATGCCTGAGGCAGTTTACGCGGATCAAGTTTTTTTAAAAGCACAGTATCAAGGAGAAATTCTACCACAGGTTTAGAATTACGCAAGACTCCCTTCCATAATTCGACATCTTCTCTCACGAGATCGGCTGGATCCTTTCCATCGGGTAGATCCGCAATTTTTACATCCATACCAAGACTTAGAGCGATTCTAGCAGATCTCATAGCTGCCTTTCGACCTGCGTCATCACTATCAAAAGCTAAAATGATATTATTTGAAAGTCTTTTTATGATACCGAGGTTGTTTACGATATTATCTTTTGAAATCAAAGTATCAGCCAAAGCAGTTCCAGAAACAGCTACAGTATTTTTAATACCTGCCTGATGTGAAAGTACGAGGTCCATTTGACCTTCGACCATTATAGAATAGTTTTTTATTCTAATATCTATTTTGGCTTTATCTATTCCATATAGAACAGTAGATTTATTAAATAAAATAGTATCAGGACTATTTAAATATTTTGCTGATTTTCCATCATCTACTAAAATTCTTCCTGAAAAAGCTATAACTCTTCCAGATGAATCCGAGATAGGGAACATGATACGTCCACGGAATCGATCATAAAACTCCTTTTTTACTCCACCAAGTTCGTCTGGCTTTTTTATTAGACCTGCCTTTTCAATATCGATATCTGTAAAATTTTTTGATTTTAAATATATAAAAAGTAAGCGCCAATCTGCTGGTATGTATCCGATCCGAAACTTTTTTGCTGTTTCTTCTGTAATTCCCCTACCCTTTACATAATCAATAGCTTGCTGAGAATTTATTAATCCTTTTTCAAAAAAAACTGTTGCTTCCTCTATAATCGAAAAAAGTCTTTCTTTTTCTGTTTTATTTACATCGTTATTTTTATCGAATTCCAAAGCAATACCAGCCTTCTCCGCAAGCATCTTGAGAGAACCCATGAAATCCAGACCTTCGAATTGTTGGACAAAACTAAAAATATCTCCTTTTGCACCACAACCGAAACAATAGTATCCGCCTCTGTCTGGTGACACGAAAAATGAAGGTGTCTTTTCATTATGGAAAGGACATTTACCCTTGAGATTCTTACCGGCTCGATCGAGCTTAATATATGAACTGATGACATCTTCTATGGATAGGCGTTCCTTAATTTTTTCGACGTTTGAGGACATTTAGCTAGTATACAATAAACGGAAAACAATGCACCACCAAGAAAAACGGGCCCTGCGATCTAGCGGGCCCGAATTGGGTTAAATAACCCAAATTGTATTAATCTTAGACCTCAGAGAAACGCAGGAAAAGAAGATCCTTAT
>JAYTYJ010000039.1:0-3000 GCA_043742445.1 Candidatus Tayloriibacteriota bacterium
CTAGTACCCTCATCTCAAAAGCTGAAAAGGAATCTATTTGCCTACCTATTTTCATAGAAAAGAAAAATACTGAATATTCATACAAACCACATTTTAAAAAAATACTTTCTCCACTTCACGATCTTTTCTTCTTAACCAATCAACCAATACGAGCGCCAGCATATAGATAATTTTTTGTTTTATTAACATTAATTAATCTCTATAACTATGTCCAAAATAATCGGAATCGACTTGGGTACTACTAACTCTGCTGTGGCAGTAATGGAAGCTGGTACTGCTAAAATATTAGAAAATGCTGAAGGTGCTCGAACCACACCTTCTATCGTCGCGCTCTCAAAGACCGGCGAACGAATGGTCGGACTTCTTGCAAAACGCCAAGGAGTTACAAATCCTAAAAATACTATATATCAAATAAAGAGATTCATTGGTCATAACTTCGACGATCCTGCAGTACAAAAGGATCGAGCAAGTGTACCGTTTGAAATGCAAAAGAGTGCCACAGGAGGTATCGAGGTGAAGATGGGAGATAAATGGTTTCGACCAGAAGAGATCTCAGCCATGATCCTTGGAAAAATGAAGGCAGACGCTGAAGCTCGACTCGGAGAAACTGTTACGGAAGCAGTCATTACTGTGCCTGCATACTTTAACGATGCACAAAGACAAGCAACAAAGGATGCTGGAAAGATTGCAGGCCTTGATGTAAAGCGAATCATCAATGAACCAACAGCTGCCGCTTTGGCTTATGGATTCGATAAGAAAAAGGATGAAAAAATCGTGGTCTTTGACTTCGGTGGAGGTACTTTTGATATCTCTGTTCTCGAAGTGGGAGATGACGTGGTCGAAGTAAAATCAACAGATGGAGATGCTCATCTAGGAGGAAAGGATATCGATCAGAAGATTATCAACTGGCTTGCGGAAGAATTTAGGAAGCAAGAGGGAATCGATGTTCGAAAAGATGCATTGGCTCTCCAGAGACTTGATGAAGCAGCTGAAAAAGCAAAGATTGAACTTTCAACAGCAATGCAAACAGAAGTAAATATTCCATTCCTTACCTCAGGAGCTGATGGGCCAAAACACTTACTTGTCACTATGACTCGAGCAAAACTTGAGGAATTAACTTCAGAATTCATTAATCGAGCAATGGAAATAACAAAGCGGGCAATGGATGCATCTCCATTTAAAATTGGTGATATCAATGAAATCGTACTTGTTGGAGGACAGACTCGTATGCCAGCTATGCAAAAAGCTGTGAAGGATTTCTTCGGGAAGGACCTACACCTCGGTGTTAATCCAGACGAAGTGGTTGCAGTTGGCGCAGCTATTCAAGGAGGTATTCTATCTGGAGATGTTAAAGGAGTCCTACTCCTCGACGTTACTCCGCTCTCACTTTCTATAGAGACAATGGGGGGAGTAGCTACTAAATTAATTGAAAAGAATACCACCATCCCAACTCAAAAGTCTCAAATTTTCTCAACAGCAGCCGACAATCAAACATCAGTAGAGATTCACATAACTCAAGGAGAACGTGCGATGGCAGTAGACAACAAGTCTCTTGGACGATTTATTCTCGATGGTATTGCTCCAGCTCCACGAGGTATGCCACAAGTGGAAGTTACCTTTGATCTCGATGCAAACGGAATACTTTCCGTAACCGCAAAAGATAAAGCAACAGGGAAGGCGAATAGTATTAAAATCACGGCAAGTTCAGGTCTTTCAAAAGAAGAAGTAGAAAAGATGAAGAAAGATGCTGAAATGAATGCCGCAGAAGATGCAAAGAAAAAAGAAATGGTAGAAGCAAAGAATATAGCAGAACAACTTATCCATACTTCAGAAAAATCCTTAAAGGATGCAGGAGATAAAGTACCCGCAGATCTTCGAAAGAGTATTGAAGATAAAATAGCAGATGTGAAGGCTGCGAAAGATGGGACTGACGGAGCTAGACTAAAAGCTACAACAGAAGCGCTTTCATCTGAACTATCAAAGATTGGAGAAATTATTTCTAAAGCGCAACAGCAAACTCCACCTCCGCAAGGTGAGACTAGTGCACAAGGTACAGCACCAGAAGGGGATGTAAAGGATGCAGAGTTTAAAGAAAAGAAGTAATAACGAAAAGTCCTCTGTCGGTACCCCTGAGACTCGCGAAAGCTCGGGGGTGGGAACCGGGGACTTTGAAAACAAAATAACAGGCCCTATTTGAATTAAAATAACCCAATGAAAGACCACTACAAAACTCTAGGTATTGAAAAAAACGCCTCACAAGACGACATAAAAAAAGCTTTCAGAAAGCTGGCTCACGAACATCATCCTGATAAAAATCAAGGTAACGATACAAAGTTTAAGGAGATAAACGAGGCGTACACCGTACTAGGAGACGCTCAAAAACGCCAGCAATATGACACATTTGGATCTGATAGTCCAAGTGGTTTTAACCCTGGACAAGGAGGATTTAATGGGTTCAATGGAGCTGGCTTCGATTTTTCTCAGTTCACAAAACAATATCAAGGCCAAAATGGTCAATCATTTGAATTCGACTTGGGAGATATATTCGGAGAATTTTTCGGTAGCCAAAGACGTCCACGAAAGGGGGCAAATATTACTATTGATGTCCAACTTTCTTTTAAGGAATCAGTTTTCGGTTTAGAAAAAGATTTAAGTATTGGTAAAGAAAAGATATCAGTAAAAATTCCTGCAGGAATTGAAAATGGCCAAGGACTTAGGGTTCAGGGTAAAGGTGAGGAGGGTCAAGGAGGAAAGGGAGATCTTATCCTACGTCTATGGGTTGAAGATCATCCAAACTTTAGAAAAGAGGGGTACAATCTGATTATGGAATTAAATTTAAAATTAACAACTGCTTTACTTGGAAAGACCCTTGATATAGACACCCTAGATGGGAAAATAGAATTAAAGGTACCAGCAGGCACCACCCATAATGAAATTCTCCGTATTCGACAAAAGGGAGTCCCGGATGAACGAGGTCATCGAGGAGATTTATTGATCGTG
>JAYTYJ010000040.1:0-5192 GCA_043742445.1 Candidatus Tayloriibacteriota bacterium
ACAAGATGACTCCTGTAGAATACAGAAATCATATTTTGGCCCAAGTGGAGGGGGTGGGAGAGGGTTTACAAAGTGTCTACTAAAAGGGGTACGCATCACGGGCTCCTCCTCGTGCCTTCGGAGTCCGCCCTCGCACAACCCCCTTTCTCGTTTTCAAGATTGCTTTCGTGGTGTCGCTTTCGCTTCGGATTTATATATTGCAAGATTACGGCGGCGCTCATCCTTTAGTCATGGACGCCCTAGCGGAAATGTCCGAGGCTCAAATGCAAATGCGCTTGACCCACCCTCCCGTTCGCGCGCAAGCAATACTGCTCCCTAAACTGATTTTAGTACTCTCCAAATTTCAACCATTGCTAAAGTATCGAGATGACAGTAGTCCTTGAGTGCTTGAATTTTCATGTCCTTATCTTCCCTAGAATATTCTCCAGATACAATACGATTCCATGTATCAGAGGCAGTGCCTCCTTCTTGAATGTGCATATTCTTATAAGACAAAGTAGGAACGAGAGCAGGTAAAACATATTTTATAGAAGCACTACCTTTGAATTTTGGGTGGTCATACATAGTCGTTTTACCAAAAAATGGAATCATTAAATCAACAACACGATTATTAACATCTTCCATAAAATTTTTAAAGTCAGGTAAATGCTCACCAATTTGCTTATTTATTCCTTTTTCAAATTTCTGATTCCAAACGATAACACTCCCAGTTTTCGGTACATGTTTTTTTAATGCTTCGGAAAAATATTCATCAGGACATCCTTGATCTGTGTAAATAAAATCGTAGTGAACAGATTCTCCATTTGGAGACTCAATTACGTGAAGCGAAAACTGAAACGGAATTTGCTGATACGGTTTATAGCCGTTATATTTTGGAATCGCAGAAGGATATGTTTCGTAATCAAGAAAAGCTAACGGGTATTGCATTGTTTGTAAAAATTCTGAAATACCATTTTTATCAATATATTCCTTATCAGATTGTGCAGTGTCTACTTGTCTTCTCTGATTATCAGATAATTCAAAATCGTTGGGAACATCGTGAATACTAAAAATATTATTATCAACTAACTCCGTGAGCTTTTTCTTATGAATTCGAGCAATCGCATGAACAGGATATTCGGGAAGATCTGAATTTGAATACCATGAAGTTGTGCAATGTGAATTTCGTCCTTTTAATATGCAATCGCAATGTCCTTTGGGTTCAGATTCTTTAGATAATAATTCATAAGCCCCTTCCATTTTTTGTTTTATTTCTTCAAGTTTTTCATTTACTTGATCAGTAAAATTTTCAATAAAAAATAGTTCTTTCAAGTCAATGTTTCCCCTTCGCACATATTTTTTATTAAGTCGAATCAAATTAAGAGTGCCAATCTGAATACCTAAGTCGTTCAGAATGTTTTTCTGAAAAGCCATATCTATCAAATAATCTTCAGTTTTTCTTCCACCCTCTTCTTCTGAAACAGTTGACGATTTGACTTCGTATAAATCATAAACATTTGTATTTGAATTCCAAACAAAAACATCTGAGGCGGTGATAAACTTTTCTGTAATAAATACAGGTTGATAAATTACAAGTGTTTTTTCTTCTATGAGTTTCTTTGTAAGTTTCATATCCTCGCGAGATTCAACGAGTGCCCCATTAGGAAAAAGATTACGAGCAAGCACATCAATTTGATTACCAGTATCAATGATATTTAGTTCAAAGGAAGAAAGAGACTTTTTCTTATAGATCTCTGGTTTATGAATCTTAAGCCATGCATTTTTTGCACAATCAAGACATATTAGAAAGTTAGTTTTTGATAATTTCATAATTATTTTAAACTTATTTCCCTCCAATCCTTTTCATTTTCATAAACATAACTCTCTTTCTCGTTTATCTTCCAAGTAGGATATTTTTCAATTACAATTCCACCAATTATTTCAAATTTATATTCTGGTTTGTTCTTTTTTATCCATTTTTGAAGTGCCTTACTTTTATCTGCCGTTTCTTGGCTTTTTGCAGTAATATTATTTTTTGGATCTAATAAATAAACTTTGTTTTTTGTTCTAACAATAAAATCTGGGTAAAATAACCTGTCTTTCTTTTCTTGTGTATCATAATACTCAATAGCAAACACATTTCTTCCGCTATCATCCTGTTTATGCCACCAAACAATACTTTTCTGCGACTCTAAAAATTTTATAAACTTTTCTTCGTTCTCCTTACCAAGATACTGCTTTCTGTTATAAAATTCCTCATACACATTTTTCGATACTTTATCCATTCTTTCAAAATCATCCGTAAAACTAACCTCTTTAGTAGGTAGGGATATTTTAAATATTTCTTTTTCTTCTTTTTCTCTAACTTCTATCTCGTATTCTTTTCTAAACTCTTTCAAAGCTTTGCTAATCGTTGTTTTTAACTTGCTCGTCTCTCTTAACAGTTCGTTCACTATTATTGAATAGTAGACAGTTCTATCTAATCCTAAGCGTGTACTAAACCATACATTAAGTGCAGATTTTAATTGCCCCCAAGATCGAGAAGGATTATATTTAGCGTTTTCGTCAGATTGTTTATTTAATTCTTCAAAACAAAGTAAATTGTAAAGCCTTTCTGCATCTAAATTTGAAAAATGATAATCAATATTTTTACCCTTTTCTTTTATTTCACTTACAAAATTGTCGAAACTGCTAATCTCTGCGTCAACAACAATTTGATTATTAACTCCTTTTGTTTCAAAATCAAAATAACCTTTAGTGTTTTTTAAATTTTCAACAATCTTTTCATTTTTGGTGTTAAATTCTTTATCAAATACTGAAAGAAAAAACTTCTGCCACAACGGGGGAGGAGTTAGGGTATTAAAGTCTGTTCTGTGATGGTATGTTGTTTCTAGCTCAATATCTTGAATATTCTTTTTAGTTTTTGTGAAATATATAGGGAGTTTATTTGGATTTTCTACATCCTTAATATCTTTAATATGGCTTTTGTTATAGTTAGTGTAAATATAAGCCTTGTTTAACTCTCCTTTGTTGTAATGATGTCCTTCTGGCATTCTTTTTATTCTCCCAATAATTTGAGTATGGAAAGATGGGCTGTTTATTTCTCGAAACATAACAAGAACATCTGCTCGTGGGCAATCCCAACCAGTAGCAGGGGCAACCTTAAAAAGCATGAAATTAACTCCATTGTTATTTTTCTCAATTAACTCTAAATTTTTCTTTTCGTTACCAGAAAGCCATATTGCAATTTCTTTATCTTTTACACCTTTCTTTTTTAGATAAGACAAAACTAAATCTTTCTGATTTGCCTGTACTTCTTCCTTTTCTTTAAAATCACTCGGTAATTGAATTAAAACAAGAGGGTTAATATCAAGACCTAGTTCGTTATATAATTTTTTAAGCTCCAGCCTTTTGTTATATGCTAATTCAAGCATAACCTCATCCTCTGAAAATTTTTTATCTTTTAGCTTTTTAATATCTTCTTCTGTCTGAATAATTAACTTTTCTTTAATCAAGCCACTTGCAATAACATCTTCCTCTGAAACCTCTACAAACCCTGCTCTCTTTTGAGTTACATCACTAATACTAGGCAAAGAGCTTGCTTTCGGTGTAGCAGTAACTTTTAAAATAATTCTTGGATTGATAAGATCAATAACTTCATTTGCTAAAGTCGTGTCTGTTTCTGTGTGTGCCTCGTCTATAATTAAAATTAAATCTCTTTCTTTTCTTGTTTTCAAGATAAAATCATCAAATACTGCATCTCCACCATATCCTATACCACCACTTTTTCTTAGTTTTTTTGATTCCTTGTCTGTCCCTTTTATTTTTGACCAGTTTATAAAAAATATATTGTTTTTATATAACTTCCCCTCACTCACATTATTAACATCTTTCAGGTTCATATCTGTTCCTCCATTGAAATAGCTATGGAGTTTATTTTTAGATTGTGAGTACGAATCGTCTCCACCAAAAGAAACCCATATATAGGCTTTGTCATCGTGGAATTGATAGTTATCATCAAGGCAACGCAAAAATTCAGCTATCATGACAGTTTTGCCCGAGCCAGTCGGTGCTTTGAAAACAAGAGGAATCTTATATTTTTCTGTTTTCCATAGTTCCAAGAAGTTTAAGCTTAATTGGTCTATCGTTGTTTTTTGAAAATCTTTTAGTTCAATCATAGGAGTTTGTCTTTGAGGGTAAGATTGATTTCTGTATAGATTTCAAGAATCGGCTCGGGGATATCCTCAATGGTTATATTTTTATCTAAATACTTGAAAAGTTTTTTATCAATTCGACCATATGAAAAAACATAAAGTGTAGTTTTTTCATTCTTGATTTTTTTCACAAGTTCTTCAAACTTGCTCATGTCCTCTCTAAAATAGATAGCGGTCTTTCTCTTCTTATCTCTACTTTCAAAAATTTGATACCAGTCGGATATTTCAACTTCATTAAAAACACTCTCTTTTATAGCAATCATTTGTCCCGCTTTCTCTGTCAGCTTATGTCTTTGTTTGTCGTTTATGTTATCTATTCTTTCAACTGGAATAACTGCCGTTTTGAAGTATTGCAAATTTCCTCCTAAACCTTTTACTTTTTCAGTTTTCTTAGCTTTTTTTGTATAACCCTTAATAATTTTTTCTATTCGTGGATAACATACTTCCTCTGCGATTTCTCCCTCGTTATTAGTACATAGTATAAATTTTCTATTTCCTTTGTCTTCATTATTCAAGTCCAAAACAGCTTCGCCTGTTGTTCCTGATCCAGCAAAGAAATCCAAAATAATTGCATCATTTGGAATATGTGCAATTCGCATCAGATGATCAATCAGTTCTTTTGGTTTTGAGTAAGGAAAATCCAATCCTAGTGTTTTTAGATAATCACTACCTCGTCTGTTTAAAAACTTTTTATCAACTAAAAAGTTTCTTGGTTTTGTACCAGTATCTCTCCTTTCTTCAAGGTAACTCTTTGTGTAAATGTTATATTTTGCTTTTTTCCCGTTTTGATCAAGTAAGGGAGATGTTTTTGTTTCCTTGAAAACTAAAAGATGTGTTTGTTTTAAATAAGTTTCTTTTGACCATCTCCAACGACCATCACCCTCTCTCATAACTTCATCTAATTTAGAACACGGAGGTATAACTTTAGAGCCATCAGGACATTTTATAAAATACTTCTGATTTGGTCGTAAATCTTTTAATGAGTTTTGAAATAACGCA
>JAYTYJ010000041.1:0-5108 GCA_043742445.1 Candidatus Tayloriibacteriota bacterium
GTTCTTTACACTTTCAGAATCCACTCTAGGAATCCTCTTGGCACTATTCTCAGGATTCTTTCTTTATATAGGTGCAAGCGATCTACTACCAGAAAGTCATCATAATCATCCAACTATACTGACGACAGTCTTAACGATCATTGGAATGGCCGTGATCTATTTTGCTATCCACTTAGCACAACCTTAAAAAAGTGGTACAGGTATCTGAATGTAATTTTCAGTGTTCCTTCATCCTTAAATCGTCTCGCGGAAGTTTTCATTGTTAGTTTTTTATCAAAAATAACTTTTCCATGTTTCGAAACACGCTTTGCCGTATCAGTATCTTCACCGTAGAAAACTAAGCTCGTATTATAGCCACCAGTCTTTTTCAAAACATCTGCTCGAATAAAATTATTTCCCCCAATCAAGACTGCCCCTTTTTTTATCATAGAAGATTGAATAATAAGACTCATCAAATGATAGAGATGTCTTTGGGTAAAAAGAGAGGTATATCTAAAGAACCTCGTCCCATCATAATAATCATATGGGCCAGTCACAGCAACAACATTCTTATTTCTAAAATGTATGACGCCTCTGGACAACCAGTCTTTTTCTGGCAAACAATCGGCATCAATATTTACAATGATTTCCCCTTTTGCATTCAATCTTCCACATTCACGAGCCCAGAGAAGTCCCTTTCTTATCTCTTTGACGACCTTAACATCAAACTTTTTAGCGACTTCTTCTGTTTTATCAACGCTAGCATTGTTTACCACAATAACTTCAAAATCAGAATAATCTTGAGCTAAGACCGTTTGAATAGTATCAGCGATATTTTTTTCTTCATTGTATGCAGGGATTACAACAGAGACTTTCATATATTTGATATATTATTTTTATATATTTCTTCCCATGTAATCGCAACTTCTGCTGGAGCAAACTTCTTTACATATTCGGTTCCAGCTTTTCCCATTTTTGACCTCAACTCATGATCACTTAGCAGAATCATAATATATTCAGCTAATTTTCTTTCATCATCATAATCAACAAGGAAACCACAATCTGGTTTTACATACTCAGACAAGCCATGTGCTCGTGCACATACCGCAGGAACGCCCGAAGCAAAAGCTTGCATTAAAGAAAGTGATTGGGTTTCAGCTGTACTCATTATAGAAAAAACATCTGCTATCTTATAAAGCTCCACCAATCTAGAAAGCTCGAAGTATCCTGTAAAAATAACTCTCTTTTCGAGAGATAGAGAGGTTGCTAGTTTTCCTAAAGCGTCTCTTGCCTTTCCATGACCTGTAATTATAAAAGTTACATTACTTGGAAGATTTTTTAGGGCTTTGATGATAACATCGACATGTTTCTCGGCGGAAAGTCGGCCAGTATACAAGATAACTGGTCCATATATATTTAATTCTTTTTTAATACGCGCTTTTTCCTCATGAGTTCCAGGACTAAATCTATCTAAAAGAATTGGATTCGGTAGACTCCTTCCTGACTTCTTGAAACCAGAAGTTTTCATACTTGATAGTAATTCTTCAGATGGAGTACTTACGTATAAACAAAGATTATAAAACCAAGCATAATATCTTTTAAAAAACGATGGGAAAAATTCTTCTGGAGGAGTATGATTTGTACCTACAATAGGTATTTTCAACTTCTTGGCAGAAAAATAAGCTTCAAGTCCAACCCCAAACGGAGACTGAACGTGGATAATATGAGGAGCAAATTCCTTTATAAACTTTCTTGAAAAACCAAAGGGAATAGCGATTCTAGACTGTCCAGTTATAGAACCGGGCAAAGAAAATGCTGGAATCCTAAAGACCTTAAATTTACTTAACCTAGATGCACTCTCATTATCCAATGGAGATTTAGTAATACTATAATTCTTTTTTGAGTATGAAGGTCCAACATAAGCCACCTCATGTCCCCTTTTTACCAACTCTTCACCTAGAATGAGGATAGAGTCTGAAATACCACTGATTTCTGGATACAAATTGTCACTAAAAAAAGCAATTTTCATATAGATTGATATATTCCCTTAGGCTAGAGTATAATATGAATATTAGAATACACAATATGTGCGAAAAGGATATAACTTACAGACAATACTTTAGCGACAAGGGGTACATGCTCCGTCTTATCGTAGCTATTGCTATTTTTACTGCCAGCCTTTTTATAAATTTTTATGCTGGAACTTATGCAACAGAAAGCGCTAGCAACACCGTAACGGATATTATTCTAAGTAATACAAGGATTTATGATCTAAATGCCATTTTTATCTACGGAACTTATATATTTTGGACTTTTTTCACTTTTCTTTGTTTATGGAAACCGCAGAAAATGCCATTTACATTAAAAAGTGTTGCCCTTTTCATAGTTATAAGATCAGTATTTATAAGTATGACTCATATTGCCCCCATGGCCAATCATCTTATTTTAGATTCAAATAGTTGGATCAGTGATTTTACTTTTGGTGGAGATTTATTTTTTTCTGGTCATACCGGTACACCATTTTTAATGGCCTTGATTTATTGGGATAATAAATATCTAAGATACATATTTATCACAGTATCAATTATTTTCGGAATTACAGTACTACTCACCCATCTTCACTACGCCATCGACGTATTCTCAGCATTCTTTATAACATATACGATATATCATATAGCAGTAAAATTCTTCAAAAAAGACCTCGAGCTTTTTTTAGAATTTAATCGACAAAAGTAAGAGCCTTTCCTTTTTTATTTGCGCGTCCTGTTCGTCCGATTCGGTGAACATAGTCATCGTATGTAGCTGGAATATCGAAGTTGATCACATGACTAACATCGGGAATATCGAGCCCTCGAGCTGCAACATCAGTAGCCACAAGGATTTGGACCTGATTTTCTTTAAATCCTTTAAGTGCACGTTGTCTTTGAGAATGATTCTTATCTCCGTGAATTGATTCAGCCTTGAATCCTTTAGCGATAAGAGCCTTTGAAAGTTTTTCAACTCCATGCTTTGTTCGTCCGAAGATAATTACCTTATTAAAATCTTCTTTTGAAAGAAGTTCGCCGAGAACGTCTAATTTATTTAAACCTCTAGCGACACGGACAATATCTTGTTCGACATTTTTTGAAGTATCTCTAGTCTTCACAGAGATTCTTACGGGTTCATGGAGAAATTCACCAATCATTTTTTCTATCTCATTTGAGAGTGTAGCTGAGAAAAAGAGTGTATGACGAGGCTTTGGCATGCCAGCCATCAAGAATCGCATATCGTTTACAAATCCCATATCAAGCATTCTATCAGCTTCGTCAAGAACGATAGTTGAAAACTGACTGAGCATAATAGCTTTTCTTTCTATCAAATCTTTAAGACGTCCTGGAGTCCCAATAATGAATTCATTTACATACCGCAAATCTCTAAGTTGCTTACCTATATATTCTCCCCCAACACAACAAACTGAGAAAATTTTCATTCCAGGAGTGAAGCCTGTCAGTTCATTTTGGATCTGTATTGCAAGCTCTCGAGTAGGCACCACAATAAGGACTTTATTTTTTCTATTTTTAAGAACCTTATCAATCAAAGGGATAAGGAAAGCTGCTGTCTTTCCTGTACCAGTATTTGCAATACCGACGATATCTTGACCTTTCAAAATATGAGGAATTGAACGGTCTTGGATAGGGGTAGGAAGTGTATAGCCTTTCTTGATAATTCCTGACTTGAGATTTTCTTCTATATTGAAATCGGCAAATGCATGTTCGGGCACGAAATGCTCTACTTCTTCTGTGATAGTAGCTTTATTGATAAAACGGGCATGAGATATATTCTCGCCTACAGGACCTCTATTGTGACTTCGAGCTGGTTTTCTATAACTATTAAATCTAGCAGGAGGTCGGTTATTAAATCGCCCTGGGGGTCGAGCGCTTGATGAATTTCTATACATATACTATGATTGATGATAATATATTAAAATACTAAAAATGTCAAACTTTACTGCCACAAAATACATACTTCCACTAAGCACAAGTGTTCTGGCAATTATACTAGTAATAGCTATCTTCATCGAATATAAAAGTGTTTCTACCCTTTCAAATCGGGTAACGACACTTGAAACCAAGCTTGCATCGACAAGTGCAGAGTTGAGTAATAATCTCGCAAAGAGCCATGGCGTTTTAGCAGACCAACTAAATCAACAAAAGCAAAATGTCGGAGACATTGAGCAAAAGCTAGGGGCTTACAAACAAGAAGTCGGAAGCTATTCGAGTACCGTCACTACGTTACAGAAATTAAGTAAAACTGACCCCCAACTTCTTGCAAAATATTCAAAAATCTTCTTTTTAAACGAAAATTATTCACCGGCACGTTTGACCGAAATCCCCAACCAATATAGCTATTCAAATACAAAAGTTTTGAAATTCCAATCACAAGCGTGGCCATATCTCCAAAAGATGATTGATAATGCAAAGCTGGCAGACATCACTCTCTACACCGAATCAGCCTATCGATCATTCAATGAGCAAGAGGCACTAAAAAATGATTACAAGGTTATTTACGGATCAGGTACAGCAAATTCCTTTTCTGCAGATCAAGGATACTCAGAACATCAACTTGGAACAACCGTCGACTTCACGACAACAGGACTGAGTGGAGGGCTCGATGGATTCGACAATACAAAAGCCTACGTCTGGCTCAGTAATAACGCTTACCATTTTGGTTTTATCCTTTCATACCCGGAAAGTAATAAATTCTACGTATATGAACCATGGCATTGGAGATTCGTGGGAGTAAAGCTCGCTACAGATTTACATAACCAAAATAAACATTTCTATGACCTTGATCAAAGAGATATCGATGAGTATTTAGCTAATTTGTTTGATTAGGGCCAAAGTTCAAAAGGTTTAAAAAAAATACAAGGGGGAAAGTTACAAGGTACTATGTGAAATAGCGGGAGGGCCGGCAGCCCAAAACGGGATGGGAAAAGTCAGCACCATCGGCATCGACACCGAGCCTGCGATTGCCAGGAAGCCAAAACGAGTAGACGAAACGAGCGCCGGATTTTGTCTTTGGTGTCCATGTCCAGCCATGCACATCAAGATACTTGCCAGTTTCTTTGAAGTAGTTTCTCTGGAAAATGA
>JAYTYJ010000042.1:0-3884 GCA_043742445.1 Candidatus Tayloriibacteriota bacterium
AATTGAACTCAATCAAAATCTTTTCGAAGATGCAAAAGAAAAGCTCAAACACTATTCTCACATACATATTATTCAGGGAGATAGCGGAGAAAAGTTAAAAGAAATTCTTTTGAAAATAAGTGGACCCGTATTATTCTGGCTCGACGGTCACTACTCTGGAGGAATAACAAGCAAGACAAATCTCAATACACCAATTATTAGAGAGCTTGAAACTATTTTTAAACATCCCCTACGACATATTATCCTCATTGATGATGCACGATGCTTCGATGGAACAAGTGATTATCCAACAATAAAAGTTATTAAAGATCTCGCAGCTAAGCACGCCTACAAAACTGAAGTAAAAAATGATATCATCCGTTTATACTAAAATATGAAAAATAAACTGTATAAATTAAGACTAAAGATTTTTGGTAAACTTGGAATGAAGTCTTTTACTCCACTACCTTCGACAGAGGATCAAGAAAGATATGCGGACACCCTGAAATCTTTTATAAAGCAAAATAATCAGAAAGACCAATCTCGTCACAATGAATGGATTCAAAATAGTGATGTTTTGACATCAGACATTGAAAGTAAAAATCCAGTGAATTTTATTGATTGGAAGACGATTCGAGAAACTATGTTCCATATCGCCAAGGAAAATGAATTTTTTGATGTTAGGAATAGTATTATGTGGAAAAAGTACAAAGATGGTTTGCAGGAATCAAGAGTTGGAAATCCCCCAGCGTATCCGCTCTATCCAACAAGTAGTGGGAATCTTATTCACCATGCATATAACCTTATGCAGCTTTTACAGAAATTCCCTTTTGAAATAGAAAGTCTCAAGAAAATCGTCGAATTTGGTGGCGGTTACGGTAGTACATGCCGAATGATCTATAATATGGGTTTTACAGGAAGCTATGTTATTTTTGATATTCCAGAATTCACAGCGCTCCAAAGATACTTCCTTTCAATGCTTAATATCTATAAGAAATTCAATATTAAATTAACTAGAGAATTAAACGACGAATTAGGTGGTTCTGATCTCTGTATTATGACGTGGTCATTAAGTGAAGTTCCTCTCGATCTCCGAGCACAGTTTATTTCAAAAATTGGAAAGCCTCAGTATTTCCTTATTGCCTACCAAAAGGCTTTTGGTCATGTCGACAACGTCCAATACTTCGAAGGATTTAAGAAAACATATAACGACTATCAATGGTTTGAATACGAAATTCCACATCTCAAATCAAATTACTATTTAGTTGGAAAAAGAAATGTTTAGTGATTTTAAACATCTCGTTAAAAAGGTTCTCGGAATTAAAGATTATTGGTGGTATCAGAATAAGTTTGAAACATCTATAAAAGATGAGACGTGGACAAATAGAAAAAAGTCTCTTGCATGGGCTGAAAATTGCTTAAAAAATAAAGAAAGATTTGAATCAGAATCTGCATTTTTAAATTCAAAAGATCCAATCGTTCGACAAGGTTATGAATTAAAAAAGAAGGCTGAAAAAGAATTTAAAGATAAACTAACTGGAAAAATACAAGAGCGGGTCTTAATTCAGATACCAGATTGGAAAATTTCTCCAGCTGGTTTTTCCCTTTTCACTAACATGAAAGAATCATTAAACTTCATTGGAGTAGCGGCAGATGAATTGGCTTGGAATGAAGATACTTCTACTGCCTTGGAACGATTTAAACCAACAATTTTCCTTTCAGGAGATCATACGGTATACCTCAATCGCATCAATTGGGAAGCAATTAAGAAATATAAAGAAAATAATAAACTAAAAGTTGGATTAACCGCCTCAATCGAAGAATACGGCAATACGCCACTCCAAGGACGGCTCGAATGGGCCAAAGAACATGCAATAGATTTTTATTACAGTTTCAGAGAAGAAAGTTATTTTAAAAATAGAAAAGAATACAAACCATTCTTTGAACAGGGTTACGAAATATTTTCTATTCCCTTTGGTGCAAATCCGCTCATTCACTACCCACTTCCGAATATCACAAAGGATCTCGACTATATATTCATCGCTTCGGTTAATAAAACAAAAGCTCAAAGATATGTGGAGTTTATGGGCTATATTACCAAAAAATATACTGGCTTTATCGATGGTCCTGGTTGGAAAAAAACAGGCGATTTTTCATTCAATCGAAATAGAGATCGATACATATATGCTCAAAGTAAAGTTGGACTTAATATTCACCTTGAAGAGCAGATCGAATGGGCAAACGAAACAAGTGAGCGAACCTACCAGCTCGCCATGTGTGGTGTACCTCAGGTTACAGACCACGCTAAAGTCTTTGACACACTTTTCAATAAAGACAGCCTGTTTATAGCGGATTCAGCAAAAGAATATCGACAGAAGTTCGAATACATTATCAATAATCCTGAGCAGGCACAAAAACAAGCTCTACAAGCTCAGAAAGAGGTTTTTGAGAAATATACAACATTCCATCGAGCAGAGAAATTTGTTACAATGATTTCTAATCATTTTAAATAATATGGCCTTATTACTAAATACAGATATTGAAGCCAGGATTCATAAGCATATACGAGGTAAGGTCGCTCGCATAGGAGGAAGTGTCAATCAGATGATGGACTACGAAGGAATCGATGTTATTGACATCAATGTCCTCGATGGTGGTTTCGGATATGTTAAAAAAATCCGTGATATCCGATCATTTCGCAATCTCCTTGGAACAATCCAACGTTTTGTGAAGCAAGAATATAAAAGATTCCGATATGGTAAGAAATTTGGTCTTGATAGAAAGACTATTATTCTCGATATGCATGATGCCCACACGCGTTTAGATCTAAAGCATACCTTTGATGCAAGTATTACAAGTAACGTTGTCGAACATGCACCGAATCCCCTTCTTTTTCTCTTGAACTGTTATTTCATAACGAAAAAAGGTGGCTATCAGTACCATGCTATCCCTCACTATAAATACACCTACGATATGTATCGGAAACCTACACCTTTTCAGGAATTTATTGATGATTTTGAAAAGAAAACTGGTCTTGATGACACAACTCACGTCGATGATTATATTCAATCAGCTATCATAAAACATGGCTGGCAAAGAAAATTCCATTCAGAATACCCTGTCGCCTATCCTTTTATGCACCACCATGTCTATGATGAAGATATTGTGCGTCAGCTCGGAAACTATATATTCGAAGAAGTAACGAATGACATTTATAAAACTGATTTCCATTCAGACAATGTTATTATCTTCAAAAACACGTTAAATAAAGAATTTCTTAAAAAACACATGAACCTCATCAATGAATACTCTAAGAACTTCTTATAATTTATGATCATTGTAAAACTTCAAGGCGGACTGGGGAATCAAATGTTTCAATACGCTTTTGCAACAAGTCTTTCTCTTTCGACTGGCGTTCCATTCGCTATAGATACTACTGAACTTGAAGGTGGTGAAGGGATAACTCGAAGAAAGTATTCGATGAATGTTTTTAATATTAATCCGAAGATTCTAACAAAGAAAGAATTCAAACATTTTACCTTTGGCAAAAAACACCCTTTTTTTGTTTCTCTTAAGAAGCGGTTTGGCGTGATTGTGCCAAATATAGTATATCAACCTAGCGACTTTTCATTTCTAGATGGAATTCCATATATAGATGATAGCGCTAAAAAGAATGGTATCTATTTTGATGGAAATTTCCAAAGTGAAAGATACTTTCTTAAACATAGTGACGCTATCAGAAAAGAATTCACCTTAAAAAATCCTCTTGGAAAAGAGGCACGGGAAATGGCTAATGAAGTCAAAAATACTGAGAGTGTGATCCTACAAGTCCGTAGAGGAGATTTCGTAACAAATGCAAAATCAAGATTCACTCATGGTGCAGTGCCCGATGACTACTATACTGA
>JAYTYJ010000043.1:0-3032 GCA_043742445.1 Candidatus Tayloriibacteriota bacterium
AAGCCTCTTCATGGCACTCACAGAGTTTGACGACGTTACTCTTGAAGAGGTGATCATTCCGCTCGAAAAGGCAGCTGCAGCTAAGAAGTGTATCTTCGAAGCCCATGACCAGAACAGCAAGGAACGGTCCGCCGCATAGCACACACAAAAAGCCGTTGCATTTCATGCAACGGCTTTATTTTATGATATAGGTCTGACCTAGATAGAAATTTTTTATCTATGAAATATCCTCATCATTCAGAACTCTCACGACGACTCCCTGTATTTTAATATCGTCATTATTATCAAAAATCAAAGGTTGGTGTATTGAATTCGTTGAATTAGGTTTTAAAATCACTCTTCCATTTTCTCTTCTGTATTCTTTGATAGTCGCATCGTCACCAATCAGAGCGACTACTTTATTGCCTATTTCAGGATGATAATTTTTTATACAAAGGACATAATCTCCATCATTGATACCAGCTTTATTCATTGAATCACCGGAAACACGAAGGATAAAGTACTTTGAACCAGCTGAAAGATAACTTTTCCTGACCGACAGTATCTCTTGTACCGTTGAATCTGCAAAAAGTAATTCACCGCACCCAGCCGACTCAAACATTGGCAAATTGACCATGTCGTTTAGGTATGGTGACACAATTTGATCTTGCATTTTTTTTATTTCCACTTTCTCTTTAAGAATTTCCTCAAAATAACCGCGAAGATTTTCGTCAACAATATAGACGTAGGTACCCAATATACCTCTTGTAAGAAGTGTTTTATAAATATTTACTATGTAACGCTTTAGTTCATTTAAGTCAGATACGCCTCTGTGTCCATTTGCGTCTAGATACTTTTTTCTATCAATAACGATTTCCCTCTTCTTAGAGTCAAATGAAATCTCTGGACCAATAATCACTCCTGCATAATTTAAATCGTAACCTTGAATAGTATGAATGCATCCCACTTCATTTAAGGCGTTCGGTGAATTTACCCAGTCCGTAATTTGACTATTCCAAAATAATTTTGAATCCCCAATAACGATGTCGGGTACATTCTTATTATTCCGAGATACCCATTCCCAGGCATACCCTGCCACCACACGTGCTAATTTAAATTCCTTATCTTTTTGTTTTATGTCCAATACCATTTGTTGAATGTTGGAATATAACTTGAAGTCATAATTAGAAAAATTTAATTTAACTTTTGAATCTACCTCTAGTAACTCATCTACAAACTGTAAATATTCCTCGCCTCCCTTTACTCGCATTTGAGTTGTCAAAATAAACTCAACAGGATTAGTTTCCTGAATTCTATATGTAGTTATATCACTGGGGCGTACAGACTGTTTTACATCATAAAATAGCACTACTTTTTTAGCAGATTTAAGAACCCAGTCCAACTCATCGCCATCGTTACCCAATCCTAAACTTTTATTAGTTTTATCGAAAGTGCCATAATTGGGAATATTTTTTCGCCGCCTCAGACGATGAGTTTCATCGACAACCAGTACGTTATATTTATTTTTTACTACGTCGCTCGGACCAATCACCATCGTCGATTTGAGCCCTGGAATACTACGAAATACTTTTTGCAATGTGCGCCGCAACGAAGACATTGCTATCACAAGTGCAATATCTTTTTCCCCTTCCTCTACCAATCTCTTTATTAAATATGTTGCAAGAATTGTTTTCCCAGTACCTGGACCGCCATGAACAACATATGTTTGCTGTGTATCTAACTGTAATTGAGTAATGATTTTTGTCGCGACAAGATATTGATCGTCAGTCAGTGTTTTATAAGGTGAATATTTAAAAAGATCACTATTACGAATTTGCAGTAAATCATTTTTTGCAATTTTTAAGTCTTGCAGTTTTTTCCAAAGAACTTCAAATTTTCCTTGATATTTTTCCCGGTCAAAGTATTCGTGATTTTGCAAACCTGCATTACCATTCTGTAAAATATATTGTCCATCCGCTACTAGGTACTCGATTAGTGACGATTCTGCATCCAGTGTAGCAGATTTATTGTACTCATCATCTGAAATGACATGCACTTTTTTCAACCCCTTTCGGGCAATATTATCTAAATGCTGTTTTGTTCTACTATGTGCTCGGATAGTTTCACCAACGTAAAGCTCTTTACCATTTTCAAGAATATAGACTACAGGCCAATTAGTTCCATATTTATAGGCTCGAATAGCCTCAATGCCAGCATGATCAAAAGAGAAAGTTTTTATTTCAGACATGCTACAGATCACTATATTTATCAGACCTACCTTTAGCTTTTTCTACAGGATATTTTTCTTCATTCTTTACCATTTTTTTCTCTAGAACGTCCGCAATATCTACCTTATAGTGGTTAGCAAGCATTAATAACCAGTAGAATACATCGGCAAGCTCGTCCTCAATTTTTTCGCGACCTCCTTTTTTTAGCTCGTTATCTTTAGTCCATTGAAAAAGCTCAAGCACTTCTGAGGCTTCTAGCTGTAGAGATATTGCTAAGTTTTTAGGATCGTGAAATTGCGACCAATCACGCTCGTCACAAAAGGTTTTGATTCTAGCAATTAGTACCTCGAAGCGGGTAGAGTCTTTCATATCTTATTTCTCCAGCCTAGCACTTTAGGGGTATTTGCTCAATTTAGCCCGAGGAACCCTTTTGCTCGTGCACTATCTAACGATAGTAAAAAATTAAAGTCTGGAAAGAGAGTGGTAGTACATCAAAATACTGTATGCCTGCAACAGTCTTCATAAAAGCGTCGTAGTTGCGTGCGACACGCTTACGGTTTATGGTGAAGCCTTCTGTGATGTGGGTACGAAGTGTTTTGGTCGCCCACTGGCGGAATTGTGTAGCAGTTTTTGAGTTCACCCTATATCCGACTGAAAGTATCATAGCGAGATTGTAGTGTTGTACATCACGAACCACCTCTCTCTTCCCTTCCTTTTGAACTATCCGGAATTTCCGGATAGTTGTTTTATCAGAAAGTTCTTTAGTTTTATAGATATTTTTAATGTGTTCATTTACTGTGCGCACATCAACGCCAAATGCTGTTG
>JAYTYJ010000044.1:0-4516 GCA_043742445.1 Candidatus Tayloriibacteriota bacterium
GAAGGTGGAAAAGGTTCATTCATCTCTGAAGGAGTTCGAATCGGTTATTATCGTCAAGATTTTTCAACTCTTAACTTCGAAGACACTGTTCGAGAATCATTGCTTGGTGTGACGGTGAAGAAAAATGAAGAAGATATGAGAATGGTCGCTGCAGGATTTCTTATTACAGCTGATGTTATAAATACAAAGATAGGTTCTCTTTCAGAGGGTCAAAAAGGTCTCGTGGCTTTTGCTAGACTTGTTTTAGAAAAACCAGGTCTCCTTATTCTCGATGAGCCTACAAACCATATCAATTTCCGCCACATTCCCGTTATCGCAGAGGCCTTAAATAAATATGAAGGTGCTATGATTATCGTCTCTCACGTTCCAGAATTTGTAGAAAAGATACGCATTGATGAAGTGCTTGATCTTGAGAAATAGGGTAAAATAATGGTATGGAAGGATAGTAATTATTTTTTAATATAAAATTATATGGATATAAATTATCTAGCTGTTTTGGTTTGTGGAATCCTTTCATTAGTTATTGGTTCTATTTGGTACGGACCACTTTTCGGAAAGTTGTGGCTTAATGCTACAGGTATGACAGCACCTCGACCTGAAGAAATGGCAGCATCACAAAAGAAGATGATTCCAACATATATTGCTCAACTTATCGCTTCTCTCGTGCAAGTTGGCGTTCTCGCATATTTTCTCCAACTCGTCACAAATCTCTCTGCGGTCTGTGTAGCGCTGTGGATCTGGGTTGGATTTACACTTCCTGTTATCGCAGGACTTTGTTTGTGGAATAATAGTTCAAAGAAAGCTGCGTGGACTCAATTCATTCTCTACGGAGGATTTCAACTTGTGTACCTTGTTGTAAGTGCAGTGATTTTGAGTGCTTGGAAATAGTTTAAGATTAAAATAATTAAAAATCCTGAATGAAATATTGGTTAGTAAAATCAGAAGGTAGTTGCTATTCTATCGACGATTTAAAAAAAGATAAGCGAACAGCTTGGACTGGTATTCGTAATTTTCAAGCGCGTAACTATATGCGTGATGGGATGAAGGTAGGCGATATGGTTTTGTTTTATCATTCCAGTTCACAAATACCGACAGAACCAAACGGAGTCTATGGAATTGCCAAGGTTGTCGCAAATGCACATGAAGATGAAACTGCCCTAGATCCAGACGATGAGCATTACGATCCAAAATCTATTATGAATCAATTTGAGAAAGCAGATCCAATATGGGTTTGCGTTGATTTGGCTTTTGTTAGAAAGTTTGCTGAGCCGATTTCACTTGATGAGATTAAAAAAGATAAAGAGTTAAAGAAAATGGAAGTAGCTAAGGTCGGTCAAAGACTTTCAGTCATGCCGGTCGAAGAAAAGCATTTTAAGGAGATTGAGAAGAGAGCTAAATAATATTTGATCCTGCTACCCACCCTGTCGTCCAACAGAGCTGTAAACTATAACCTCCAGAAGGTCGATCGATGTTTAAAACATCTCCTACGAGATAGAGATTCTCAATAATTTTTGATTGCATTGTTTTAAAGTCTACTTCGGTAAGATCGACTCCGCCTGATGAAACGACCGCTTTGTCTGAACCGAGAAGTTCTTTGACTTGCATTGGAATTCCTTTGATGACGTCTATAAGTTTAAGGCGTTCCTCTCGACTTACAGCATTCCCGATTTTTTCGGGATCGATTTTAGAAAATTCTAAAACAATATCCACGAGTGGGCTTGGTATAAATGTTCCAAGAGAGTTTTTAATTTTCTTTTTATCGTCTAGTTTAAATAATTCTTGAAGCCTTACATTCATCATTCCATGATCGAAAGAGGGAAGAAGGTCGAGTCTTATTTCTACGTCACCATATTTTAAAAGTTCACCAACGTCTTTACTCATATTTAAAATTGTTGGTCCACTAATTCCAAAATGAGTAAAAAGTAACTTACCTTTATGGATTTCTTGTTTTTGATTATTCTGAAAAGTCGTCAGTTTAATATCTTGCAAAGTGACACCAGATAAAGCTTTAATCCAGGAATCTTTGAGTGCAATAGGTACAAGGGCTTCATTTGAGGGAATGATATTGTGGCCAAGGTTCTTGAGCCAATCAAATCCTTCACCGGTTGAACCCGTTTCAGGTCGAGATGTTCCACCCGTAGCCAGTACTATTTTTTTAGCTAAAATATTATCTCCATTTTTCAATTGTATCGCCACTATTTTATTTTCTTTTTTTTCAAAACCTGTCACCACTGCATTTGTTTTAATTTCTACATTTCCTTTTTTCATATAATCTACCAGAACATCCCACACAGATTGTGCTGAATTACTTACAGGGAAAACTCGATTCTCAGCTTCGACTTTTGTGGGCATACCTCTTTTTTCAAAAAATTCAATAGATTCTTTGACAGCGATTTGAGAAAAAGTTGAGAAAAGAAATTTATCACTATCTTTGTATTTCTTGAGGAATGTGCGGACATCGTGTTGATTGTTGGTGATATTAGAACGACCGCCACCGGTGATGAGGAGTTTTACTCCAAGAGTCTTATTTTTCTCAAGCAAAAGCACCTTTAGACCCAAGGACGCGCCTTGCTGCGCGGCGCGTCCTGCAGCCATCATTCCAGCTGGTCCACCACCGATAACTACGACATCCCATGTTTGCATTTACCCATACTAGCACATATATCTCTATGATATGATATACCCATGGAAAATGAACCAAAACTCCCTGAATCTCCTGGGCAATTACCCACTGAATCTCCCGCCGAACATGCCGAATCTCTGGGCTTTGTGGAAAAGCACCGAGACTTTTTTGAGCACTATGCTCGTGGTAAGGTAAAGTTCGAAGCGGCTCCTCCTGGACTCGATACTTTTGCATTTGACCTTGTGACCAATACTATTTATATCAATGATAAATTTTATAAGGATATTTTTGAAAAAAACCGAGGTGAGCAGATACAGCAAGAAGGACAGGTCGGCGAAGATTACGCAAATGAAAAAACATCATTTGCTACATGTCACGAGGTAGAGCATTTTCTGGAAAAGCTAGAGCTTATTTCCGAAGATAACGGTCCAAAGGAGTTTGAAAAATATTTAAAAAGAATTCGAGAATCAAAAGCTTTTGCTCTTATGGATAATTGTGTTGCAGACATTAGAGAAAATAAGGCAGTCGTCGCTAAGACCCATGCTGGATTTGCGGATATTGAACAGAAATGTTACAAAGAAAATCTTTTTCAAGAAACAGATTTTACAAAGGCCCCACTTCATATTCAATTCCCCCAAGCCTTACTTCGAGAGTCGCGAGTTCCTGATGAACAGTGTGTCGTCGACCCGCTTGTGAGAGAAAAACTTGATGCGCTCAGAGCCATTACCGGTAAGAACGGTTCGAATCTTTTTGATGTTTTAACGGATCCGCAAACCACGATGAGTACTCGATTAAAGCTTCAGGATAAATACATATGGCCGATTATCAAAGAATTGTTGGATAGAGATACTGAAGAAGAAGAGAAGAAAGACAAAAAGCCAAAAGAAGGCGGAAAATCAGAGGAGGGTAAGGGGCAAGAAGGGAAAGAAGATCCTCAAAAAGCAGATCCGAATCAGATCTTCGCAGAAGAGTATGAAAAGGCAAATAAAAAAATACCAAATGCTGTTCCAATAGAAGAAATTAAAAAAGCTTTTAAAGAATGGAAAAAAGAAGCACGAGAAGATTCGAGCCAAAAAGCTGATAAGGAGTATGCGGAGAAGCTTGGGGTGAAAAAAGAGGACTTACAGAAATATCGAGAAATTGTAAAAAAACTTAATACTATCACCAATCCAGAAACCAATGAAACTGTCATTGAAGAATTGCGATCCCTTATTTCTCGTATTATTGCGAATAGGTCAAAACCTACGCTGGCTCCTCGATATCCAATGGAAGAAGGTGAGGAGTTGGTTGATCCTGCTCAGCTCGTGGCTGATGTTAAGAGTGGAAATCTCGAGCCTAAAGTTTGGGAAACGACTGAAATCCGCCAGGAAAAAGGAAAGCGCTTTGGAGAAGTAGAGATTACCCTTATCTTTGATCGTTCATCATCGATGGATGAAGCAGAAGGTCAGAAAAAGATAGAGCAGCAAAAAACCGGAATATTAGCTATGGAAGCCTTAAAGGAATTTGCTGATCTGTGTGATGCAGAGCAGGTCAATATGGAAAAACCACTCGAAATCCGTTCTGAAATATTTTCATTTCAATCAGACCAGCAGGAAGATGCAAGGCCACTCAAAAAAATGGGTAAGGAACTTGGCGAAAAGGAAAGAGTTGATATTTCTGGGAAATTAGGAACAACCTCGGGTTCGACTACGGATTTCATACCCCTTGAGACGATAGTTGCCGAAATGGGGGATGATCTCAAGAAAAAAATCAGAGAAGGCGAGGTAAAAAAGATCATCATCATTTTTACCGATGGAGGAAGTGATGATCCAGGCCGTGTTCAAAGGGCGCTCGAATCATTGCGAAAAGAAGGAATTATTGATATCTGTGTTGCTATTACTGAAAGTGGAAGGC
>JAYTYJ010000045.1:0-7158 GCA_043742445.1 Candidatus Tayloriibacteriota bacterium
GTCAAAAGCTGCATACCATAGCAGAGTCCAAAGTATGGGATCTTATTCTCTCGAGCATAACGAATAACATTTAATTTACCTTCAATTCCCTTTTCTCCAAATCCTCCTGGTACAATGATTCCATCAAATTGATCAAGGATTGAATAATCAATATCCCCTTTTTCAAAATCGTTAGCATTTACGGTATGAATTTTTGGTTTTACTTTCTGAGAATACGCAGAGTATTTAATTGCTTCCAAAACAGAGACATATGAATCAGTCAAAATAAAATCACCAGTATTGAAATATTTTCCTACGATAGCGATATTTAGCTCTTTTTCAGTATTCTTTACAGCATATGCAAATCTCTTCCAGGCATTCAGCCCTGGACCTTTTCTTTTTTCTAACTTAAAAGATTCTAAGATAATTTCACCAATTTTATCTTTTTCAAAATTTAAAGGAACATCATACACACTATCGATATCTGGTGCTGATATGACATTCTTAGTAGAAATATTACATGCAATACCTATTTTTTCTTTTCTTTTTTGATCAACAGGAAGTTCAGATCTTGCTATGATAATATCTGTATGAACCCCATATCCTGCAAGCTGATTCACGGCATTTTGAGTCGGTCTCGTCTTCATTTCCCCGATTTTGTTTGGAATCGGTAGATAGCTCACCATAATAAAGATCACATCCTCTGGATGTTTAATTTTCAATACTCGAGCCGCCTCAATAAACATAATATTTTGATAGTCTCCCACCGTACCACCAATTTCAATAATCGAAATTTCTGATTTATTTAATTTTGCAGCATTTTCATATCGACTAACTATTTCGTCACGTATATGAGGTACTGCTTCGACACATCTGCCACCAAAACCGAGATTTCTCTCTTTATCAATGACATATTTATAAACCATCCCTGAAGTAATATAATCTTGATGCATCAAATCCCGATTAAGAAAACGTTCGTAGTTACCCATATCCTGATCAGTTTCAAGTCCAGAATTTAAAACAAAAACCTCACCGTGTTCAGTGGGGTTCATTGTTCCTGCATCAACATTTAAATACGGATCTACTTTCACGAGATTCACATCAAATCCCTTAGCCTGTAAAAGAGTGGCGATGGACGAACTAGCAATACCCTTTCCCACTCCTGACATTACTCCCCCGACGACAAAAATATATTTATGTGTATGATTTTTTTGATGTTTACCTCCTTTTTCTTTCGTAACTGTCTTTCTTTTCATAATCTTATAGTATCACATTTCTTAAACCCGTAAATACCTTTTTACGGCCATATAGCTAGATATAGCAGCAAGCAAAATTCCCGATCCGATTATAATTGCAAATATTTGCCCAAAATTTTGAATAAAATAACTTGAGAAAACATTTGTTAATATTGAGAAGTCATTTATATTTTGAATACCTGCAAATTTCATAATCATAGCATCACTATAAAATGCAAATGCGCCGAGTATAATCAGCGTAAAGATTCCTGAAAAAATACCATACATGATTCCAGACACAACGAATGGCCCGCGTATATATATATTCGATGCACCGACAAGTTTCATTACTGAAATTTCATCCTTTACTGTAAATATAATAAGTCTGACTGTATTGAAAACAATAACAATAGCGACGATGACGATTAGACTAACTGTGAGCGAACCAGCTTTTTCAACAGCTGGAATGATTCGGCCGAGACGATCTATGATCAGTCTATTTTGATTGTAATTTATTCTATCAATGATATCGGTACCATCTTGTAATGAATTTTTACCATTCAAAAATGTTGCGATGCCTGCGTATTGAGAAGGTTCTCTGGCCTTTATATTTAGAACGGCTGGAAATGGATTTGAGCCTATCTCATCAAGCCCTTGCATAATAAGTGCATTGTCTTGCCATTTAGTCTTAAAATCCGTAAGTGCTTGATCTCTAGAGATATATTCTACTTTCTGAACTTCTGGTAGAGCCTCAATAGTTTTTCTCAACGCAAAAATATCTGATTCTTGGGCATCGAGTGTAAAGTATACATTTATATCTACTTTATTTTTAACTTCTTTTATGAGAGCACGACCGAAGGCGCTACCGAAGATCAAAGCACCAAACAAAGTCAAAGAAAGTGTTATGACGATAACTGCTGAAAAAGAAAGGAAACCATTTCTCCAAAAATTTATAAAACCTGTCCGAATTATTCTTTTAAAGTAAGTAAACATATTTATTTTTTATTATAAAACGTATTTGCCATGCTTATCGTCACGAATCAATTTCCCTTTTTCCATAGTGAGCACCCTACCACCTATTTCATCGACGACACTTTTATCATGAGTCGTAAGGATAATAGTTGTCCCTAGTTTATGGATTTTTTGAAAGATCTTAATAATTTCTAAAGTATTTATTGGATCCAGATTCCCTGTTGGTTCATCGGCCATGATTATATCAGGCTGAGTAACAATAGCACGTGCAATAGCTACCCTTTGTTTCTCACCACCTGAAAGTTCGTGAGGAAAATTCCATATCTTATTTCCCAAATCAACAAGCTCTAGTACATGTGGAACGTCTGACTTTATTTCACTATCAGTTCTCCCAGACGCCTCCATAGCAAAAGCTATGTTTTCATAAGCCGTCTTATTTGAAATTAACCTAAAATCCTGAAATACGGTTCCTATTCTGCGCCGAAGTTTATTCATCTGACCTTTTCCTAACTTATGGACATTTGCAGATTCAAAGAAAACAGCACCATGAGTAGGCCTGTCTTCGGCTATAATCATTTTCATTAACGTACTTTTCCCAGCACCAGAATGCCCCACAATAGTAACAAATTCCGCTGGTTCAACAGTAAAGCTTACCTTATCAAGTGCTACAGATTCATCAGGATAGACCTTACTAACTTTATCAAAGTAAATCATCTCCTAAGTATAACAAAAAAAAGCTTACTATTATAGTGTCCTCTCGGCTTCGAGAAAATCATCGATATAACCTTCAAGCACTTTATCAACTTGACTAGTCTCCACATTAGTCCTATGATCTTTTACCATTTTATATGGATGAAAAACGTATGAACGTATCTGGTTCCCCCACTCTATAGATGTTGTCTTACTAACATACAATCCCTTTTCTCTTGCTATCCTTTCTTCTTCCATGTGTTTAAACAGTTTACCCTTTAGAATATCGAGCGCCTTTTCTTTATTTTGAGCTTGAGATCGCTCTGAAGTAACATGCACAGAAAGCCCTGTTGGTTTATGAACTATACGCACGGCTGTTTCTCTTTTATTTACATTTTGACCTCCCGGACCTCCAGCTTTAGCTATTGAAATTTCTAGATCTTTATCTTCTAGCACAAGGTCAGAGCTATTAGTTTTTTCAAATTTCGGTATGATTTCGACCATAGAAAAAGAAGTATGACGAAGTTGTTTTGAATTGAAAGGAGAAATACGGACAAGACGATGTACACCGCTTTCATTTTTTAAAGCCCCGTATACATCTTTTCCACTTATTTCTACAGTAATATTTCGATACCCTCCATGATCATTCGTATTTTCATGAATTAGTTCCATTCCCCAGCCCTTATGCTCAGCTAGCTTGCGGTACATTCTATATAAAATAGCCGAAAAGTCTTCAGCATCATCACCTCCTGCTCCTGAGAAAATAGTCATAATAGCATTACCTTTATCAAACTTTCCAATACCAGCGAAAGTATCCTTTAGATCTTGAAGCTCTTTTATCATAATTTGAGCCCTTTGTGGGTTGGACCAAAAATCACTACTGGACATAGCATTTTCAATTTCAGTAATCCTTTGCTGTGTTTTAGATTTTTGATCCATGTTTTTCTTTTTCTAAAATTTTTGCTTTTGCAGAAATTCCTCCACGATTATATCCACCCATTCCACCATCACTTCGAATGACACGATGGCAAGGAATTTCAGGATTAAAGTTTTTACTTAAAATAGTTCCAACAGCTCGAAAAGCTTTAGGATTTCCTGCCTTTTCTGCCACTTCCTTGTATGTCAAAGTTGAGCCTTTGAGAATATTACTCACAACAATATAAACTTTTTCAGTGAATGTTTGCATATATATAAGATATCAAAGAAATGTCTATTAATAAAGAAATTAGGCCCGCCATGTAATGGCGGGCCTAAAAAACGAGGGGTGGTTGAGTTTTTTCCAAAATCAGTGAAGCCTACGATTGACTCGAGGGTCAACAGACTAGGTTAGGATAAACGCTTTTTTAGTGGCGAACCTGCAGCTTTTTTTACGGCCTGACGACCATAAGTAGCTCAGGAATACCTGTTGTATTTTAGCATTCTCCACTCAACCACCCATATATACGTTATCAAAACATATTTCAAAAGTCAATACAATCAAATAAATAAAATTTCTGAGCCAAATGTGAGAATCGGACTCACGTCCCCGCTTTACGAAAGCGGTGTTCTACCACTGAACTAATTTGGCTATTGGAGCCGACGATCGGGATCGAACCGATGACCTCTCCATTACCAATGGAGTGCTCTACCAACCGAGCTACGTCGGCTTAAATACACAGAATTAAGAATAAGCTATTTACTAGACATTTTCAATCTATATCTTTATATAATGCACGCGGTCGTGGACTTTGAAATGCTTTTACCTTTTCTTTGAGAGTGTTTGCATCGCCATGACTGAGTAAACCCAGGTAGGACTGGACCACCTCGGGCTTTTGTCCGGAATCATTAATTTTCTTGAACATACATTTCTTTGTTGTCGTCCGTATCACTCAATGGTGAGGAAAATGGACCCAGCCAAGAAAATCACCAACCACCAAATCATGATAGGTTGAATTTTATCTGGGACATCGAAGTCCGCCAGTCCCACATAGCAATTCTTGTTATTTTTTTGAAGAGACTTCTCTCACTCTTGCGCAAGGCTCATTTATAAAAATTGACCCCCAATCCGCCGAAGCAGACCGAGGGTCAAAGTGTCCAAAGGACAAAGGATCACCCAGTAGGTGAACCTTCTGGTTCAGGCTTGCGCCGGAACCGAAGTTTCCGAGGATTCGAGAACAGAATTGCGAGAGAACACCTGGTAGCCATCGCGCCACCTGCTCGGGCTCTCGACGGAGTACGCATCGACGCGCCAGCCGCCGGCGCGACAGCGCACGCTGACCGTGCGAAGCACACCAGCGTTGTCCTTGATGTAGAAGATATTAGCGTAGCCGTTGTTCAGGAGAACACCGTCTTCGCCATGCTTCTGCTTCTCCATGAGGGAGAACATCCCAGAGAGAGTCGTTTCCGACTTCTCCGCACCGCCGAGTTCGGCGATGATGGGACCATCCACCGAGAACTGCCGCAACTTGTGGTAGCGGAACCTCTGTTCGCTGATCGAGTCTTCGGTTTTGCCGTCACCGTTCAGGAACCATAGCTCGAAGTTGCTTCCTAGACCACTGATCTTCACCAGAGCATCCTTGTCGGTGTTGACTACAAACCTGGTCTTCGCGACGAATTTGGAGGTGGTTGCTAAAGTCTTAATTGTTCCAACCAGTTCCAAAATATCACCAATGATCTTCTGAACAACTTCCGTGATTTCTGTTTTACCGCCAAGAAAGCGATCAACACCGTCTTCACCACCAATTTTATTCCAGACCGCCTCAATGCGACCGAGTGTATTTGGGTATTTACTCATAGTCTATCCTTTCAACTGTTAGTTGTAGTCTTATGTTTCCCTACTAGGGTTACATACTAGACCATTGTGGTCATAGCCAAGAAATGCCTAGTTTTAAGCATCTTTTGGCTATGACCACCTGATTTAACAAAATCACCTACTGGGTCGCAAATCTGTATCAAAGAACTACTTTATAAGTAAACAGCTAAAATAGTTGTTTGTCAAATTGTTGTACTAGTCCATAACATATGGCACTCCTGTTCTGGTAATGTACTCACAATATACCTAAAAGACAAAAGGAGGCTTTCGCCTCCTTCCGTCCTATTATGCGCGATCGGCGGGACTCGAACCCGTAACCTCCCACGTGACAGGCGGGTGCTCTAACCAATTGAGCTACGATCGCATTAGACTTAAATCTATCAAAAATATACAAAAACGCAAGAAAAATTAGACAAAATAGTGTCGGTGAATGGAATCGGACCATTGTCTGAGGCTTATGAGTCCTCCGTTCTACCATTGAACTACACCGACTTATATCCTTGTTGCGGAGGTCGGAATCGAACCGACAATCTTCAGGTTATGAGCCTGACGAGCTACCGTTGCTCTACCCCGCCATGAATATGCATGGTAACACAAAAGTACTACTGCAGGCAAGCTACTATAAAGCTACGTGAAAAAAAATTCTTCAAAAACCTTTCGGTATTGTTGTATCACTCGGCGAGCATCGGATTGACTAAATAAATAATCAGAACCAGCATGCGCCAGTTCATTTCTAACTTTGTGAGCTGACCATGCCTCATCAAGACTCTTAAAATCTCCTTTATTTGCTCGTTTTAACTGCTCCCCAATACCTTCGCCTTTGTATCCTAGATGCGTCAAAAGATCGCCCAAAATAATATCGGCTTCGATGATAGCCTGTCTCCAATCATTTTCATTGTGTGATTCAACATGCTTAATAGCTGAATTCCACTTTCTAGTATTTTCTTGATTTACTTTTGGTTTTTCTGGCTCTGTCTCTGTATAACCCATATCTATTTTAGTATCGAAAATTTCTGCTTCTTGTCGACGCACAGTTTTTAGTTTTTCAATGACGATAATGATACAAATAAATAATATAAGACAAAGAGGTAAAGAAATGACAACAGCAAAAGTAATTATTGGTTTTATGTAAGGAGCTAATACAACAAAATGTGTAGTTATAAAATTAATTGTGGGACTTATATCTATCGTAGACCCATGTACTATTCCTATAGAATTATCTTGCATATTTATATCAAATTATACACTTATTCTTTCAAAAATTCTTTCCCCGCTTTAAACAAAATATCTTCCTGCCCATGTGTTGCTGTCATCTGGATTCCTAGTGGAAGTTTTCCACTCATTCCTGATGGAATAGACATAGCAGGCATACCTGTGAGGTTCGCAGTTACAGTAAATATATCTTCGAGATACATTGCAACAGGATCTGAAATCTTTTCACCTATTTTAAAAGCCGGAGCTGGAGTTGTCGGTGTTAGTATTATATCAACT
>JAYTYJ010000046.1:0-6370 GCA_043742445.1 Candidatus Tayloriibacteriota bacterium
CCCCAACACCAGTGAATACTACAGTTTTATAGATGACATACTTAAAAGTATGTCTGCTCACAAAAAACAGTATGGGTGTTATATTCCAAATGCGTGGTATTTTGCATCAACAGCTGACTATATTCAGAGTGCTTGTTTCCATTTCTTCCATACCTTTGAAATAAAAAAACCTGATGATCCAATTATCTTTTTGAACGACTACGTGGCATGTATGGAGGTTGGTAGTGAATATGATAGGAAATATATCAAGGGGGTATTTATGGAGATTTACGGAAGGTATAAAGAACTAGATATGGATAAATCTGGTTTTTTGAGAAAGGTATTAAATTTAGTAAGTCTTTGATTCTAACTTCATTGGGTGTATTATCTAGAAATGTCTATCTATAGAGAATTACCATCAACAGATGTTATGTTACAAATGGAACCAGAAGAACTAGCACCTCTCATTCTTCGTTATTTAAAAAAGCAACCAGAGGGTAGTATTAATAGACATAATTTTAGTCTCGCACAAGATTATGATTTTAATCAGAAGCATAACCATAATATTCAAAAAAAGTACGCAGAATGCCTAATGGAGGCCTGGATGTATTTAGAAAGACAAGGTTTCATTGCCCCTAAACCAGGACAGACGGATGACTGGGCATTTGTGACTCGTAAGGGACAAAAGGTTGTTGATGCACAAAATTTTGAAACATATAACTTTTCTTACCTATTACCAGCTGAAGGTCTAGACCCTATTCTTCTTCAAAAAGTTAGAGCGTCTTTTATAAGAGGTGATTATGATACAGCCGTATTTCAAGCATTTAAGGAGGTTGAGATTAGGGTAAGAGATAAGGCAAAACTTACTGATTCAGATTATGGATTAGATCTTATAACCCAAGCCTTTAAGACAACTGGTGGCATTTTAACCAATAAGGTTGCTGTAAAAAGTGAACAAGTGGCAAGATTTAATTTATTTGCTGGTGCAATAGGAACATATAAAAATCCCCCAAGTCATCGTGATGTGGTTTTAAATGATCCCAAAGAAGTGGCAGATATTATTCATTTTGCAAATTTATTACTAAGAATACTTGAATCCTTGCCTAAATAAATATTTAAAGAGCTAAAATGGCGATAAATAAAGAAATATTCACTAAATATCCCGAGAATTTATCTCAAATACAAGAGGTGATTAAGTTGGTATTGATACAGTCTGAGCTCGATACGGTTAATGCAAAATTAGGGATAATAATTATTCCTAATTCTCTTTTTGTAAGAACACTTAAAATTAGTCAGGACGAATTCAAAAGATATATTTCAATTATTAATGAATTTATTGCTAGGGGGAGTATTGAAATACTTAATTCGCCAGAAAATACGGTGATTCCAGATAATGTAAAACACCACGAGTCTATAATATTTGGTACCGAAGAGGAAAGGAATCATGCTACTTGGTATTTCTCAAAAGCTAGAGAATTCGGAATATCTCAATTTAATTATTTTAATTCAGTCGTCATTTATTTAAAAGGTGTCAAATTAGTAAAAATTAAATCCATTCGTGATTTTATTAATAACAAAGGTTATGAGTTTAAGGGAGATTCCGTCAATAAAGGTAACAAGATACAGTTCCATTTATCTAGAAAGGGGATATTATCTACTTCTTATAGTGGTGAAAAAATAGATTATGCCTTTTCAAAGGGTATGAAATTAAACCTGATTAGATACTTAGCTGAATTTAAGGAGATTGAAGATACTTCTCATTTTGCTAGCGTGAATAATGTAAAACCCTCATATATCCGTAAAGAAATTGGAGAATTAAAGAAACTTATTGCTTTTCAATTTGGTATCCATAAAGAAAAAATGTTTCCAGTAATGAAAAGGGGATATTGTCTTGGTCCAGATATAGATATCATAAAAAAAGCATAGTATACCCCCTATAGGTGTTTAAAACTGTAATATACTCCATATATTTGGGGCTATTTTTTTATCGGTCGTATACAACTCGTATATAGCAAGGGTACAGCCATACTTGTTAGTGTTTACATATGATCAATGAGTTTGAAAGTAATTCAGAAAATAATATTAAAGAACTCACTGAATTTTTTGATTTACTAGCTAAGTTCGATTTTGAAGATAAAAAGAAATCTGAAATCAACACTGATTCCTTAGATTCAGCTCCTAAGGAGTCAGTGTTGGGGTCGGATTATAAATAATAAATAAATTGATATGGCGAAGAACAGAATGATAAATACTAGAATTTGGTCTGATGGCTATTTTTCTAACCTTAATATGTGTGAAAAATTACTTTTCTTATATTTTTTAAGTAACCAGTATACTAATATTAGCGGTGTCTATGAAATTCCACTGAAAGCTGTAGTCTCGGACACTGGAATAAGTATGCAGGATGTCACTGATTCAATAGGAAAATTCTCTAAAGATTTAAAGATTTTCTATAAGCGAGGGTGGATTTTTGTTAAGAATTTCTCAAAACATCAAAAGTTAAACCCGAGTATCGTAATAGGTATTGATAAGGAGCTAAATTTGATACCTATATTTATGTTGAAATTATACAAGAGGCATACAGCCTGTCCACAAGCTGAACCTAGTATGGTTCAAACTAATCCGAATGAAAACCCTAATCCTAAAAAGAAATCTAATTTAAATATGAACCAAAAAGATAATCCAGAGAAATGGAAAAATCTTTTTACCGCTGAAAGGGAAACTAAAAAGGAAGTATAATAAAACCAATGAACAACAAATGCGTACTATATGCTCGAGTATCATCTCGAGAACAAGAAGAGACTGGGTACTCTCTTCCATCACAAGAGAAGATTCTAAAAGAGTATTCGATAAGAAAGAATCTGGAAATTTCCAAAGTATTTTCTGTTGCTGAATCTGCTAGTGGGTCAAAGCAGAGAAAGGTCTTTGCAGAAATGATGGACTATATGCAAAAACATAAGATCAATAATTTACTATGCGAGAAGGTGGATAGATTAACCAGAAACCTAAAAGAGGCAGTAGTAGCAAATGATTGGATCGGAGAGGATGAGAATAGAAATATTCACTTTATAAAACAAAACCTCGTTTTACATAAATTCTCTAAATCAGATGAAAAATTTAGATGGGATATGGAGATCGTGTTGGCTAAAAAGTATATATCCAATCTTTCTGAAGAGGTCCGAAAAGGTCAAAAAGAGAAACTTGCCCAAGGATGGCTTCCCACAAAACCACCCTTAGGCTATAAGACAATAGGTGATAAGGGTCATAAAATTCATGTACCCGATGAATCCACAGCTCCTTTTATTAGAAGGGCTTTTGATTATTATGCTTCTGGTAATTATTCCATGAAAAGACTAGCTGAGAAGATTTGTGCTGAAGGATTCAGGACTAGACTGGGAAATAAGCCCTCAAAAAGCGTCATTGAAGGTATACTAGGAGATCCTTTCTACTATGGTGCTATGAGATGGAATGACGTTGTTTATCCTAGAGGAAAGCATGAACCTTTAACCTCCAGAATAGTTTTCGATAAGGTCCAAGATATTCGAACTAACAAGAAAGCACCAAAATATCAAACTAGGCAATTTATATTTAGAAAGTTGATTGAATGTGGTGAATGTAAAGGTACCATTACTGCTGAAATCCATAAGGGCATAGTCTATTATCACTGTAGCCATTATCGTGGCTGTACTCAGAAGAAATATACGACTGAAGGAAAGATTGAAGAGCAAATTATGGGAGTTTTCAAGTTTTTTGAGAATATAACTGAAAGAGAGGTTAAACTTATTGGGGCTAAAATTAAAGAAAATCATGCCCAGGATATTCTGTATAAGGAAAATGCTATTAAAATCTATAACGAACGCCATAACGCACTACAGAGGCGTTTAGACAACCTCTACGACGATCGTCTAGATGAAAAAATAAGCCTGGGATTTTGGGAAAATAAGAATAATGAAATCATTGCCGAACAGTGTACGATCCAAGATGAGCTTACTAAATTAAAGAGTGGCGAAGCTAAATATTTTGAATCATGGATAAATATTTTAGATCTTGCACGTCGTGCCCGAGAGATTTACCTTAAAAGATCCTCAGAAGAGAAAAGATTACTTTTATCGAATATTTTTTCGAACTTAGTGTTAAAAGATCAAAATGTGGCTTATACATTGACTAAGACAGTAGAACGCATTGCTCAAAGGGTCCAAGAAAAATTAGATGATAAAAATTTTTTCGAACAGGGTGACGATGGCTCTAATAAACGACAAAAGGACTCTTATGAGTCCCTCTGTCCTGCTTTGCTCCGGCGGCAGGGATCGAACCTGCGACCAATCGCTTACGTTTTATCCACTATTACTAATGGTACGGACTATATCATCTCCATGCTTATCTCTAAGTTTAGGAGCGAGGGGCTTCGTGGATAGTTACTTTTGATTTCACTACCGACTACTCTATAAAAAGATAGTCTCTACACCTTCCAGAAAATCATTTGGAAAATCTGGCTTGGCTCGGGGTTGTCCATATTGTTGTGGAGTTCTCCGAATTCACCTCATTATTCGACCACACTTTCATGTGGAAGCTGCAATATACCAGCGCTTACTTCTCGATGACAATTTGCACAGAGGAGGATACATTTATCAAGTTCTGCTTTTACTTTTTCCCAAGAGCGTGTGTAGCCCTTATCGCCGATGCCGAAGCTTTTCTCTTTCGCATTTAAGTGATGCAATTCGAGTGCCCCAGGACATCGATCGTAACCGCATGTCTGACATTTTCCTCCTTTGTATTCTATCGAGAGCTCTTTAACTTTCCGCCGTCGTTTTGCGACTGCTTTAATTAAAGATTCACGCCGATCACTGTACTTTCTAGTTTCTGTCATAATCACTTAATTATAGCAAATCTAGAAGTACCTCTACAGGCGACTGCTCTACCGCTGAGCTACACCGGAATGTTTTAAGCTCAATGTTCATCAGAGGGTGGATGAGAATCGTTGCTTGAAGCACGCATATTCGTCTGCTGACGAATTGCTCTGCTCGGCCCGTCGGCCTGCGCAAGACTTCTCGCATTCAATTCTCATCCACCTTTCCTGAACCCATTCATACTAGCAAATCTCTCTCCAAAAGTGAAGGAATTTTATGCGGACTTAAAAATATTTGCTATACTATACCCATATGAATATAAACATTAAAACAACGACTATAACAATGACCGAAGCTATCTCAAATTATGTTGATAAAAATATGGATGGGATTAAGAAGTTTTTACAGGATGATTCCACTATTCGTTTTGATCTTGAACTAGCAAAGACGACCAATCATCATAAACAAGGAGATATTTTTAAAGCTGAAATACATATTGTTGGAAAAGATAGAGATATTTATACCTCTGTAGAAAAAGAAGATCTCTATGTCGCTATAGATGTGGTGAAAGATGAGGTTATGAGAAAGTTAAAATCATCAAAAGATAAGAACCAATCGAATCATAGACATGCAGCTACAAAAGTTAAAAATTTTATTAAAGGAATTTAAAATAACTATAATGCCAATATTTTTAAGACAAAGGGTAAATCAGTGGTTGTGTATCGCACTCCTTGGGCTCATGTGTTTTTGGACTGTCTTGTATTACTTAACAAATAAAGCAGAAGCTATAGGAAATAATTTTAGTGCCAATCTTAATATTGATAAATAGTTTCGGATTTTCCTTCAGCAATCACCTTTTTAAGTATAAGTTTACCATCCTCGAAACTAGCTTTAGTGATTTTTATTCTTTTTCCATCTTTAAAAAAGAAAGCTGAAGGCCAGTTATTGTATGCTTGGATTTTTAAATAATTTGTATAAGGATCAGCATCGAGATCTATAAGTCCATCTTCTTTTGATATCAGTTTCGTATAGGTTGCTTGTTTATGATCTTGTTCAATTTCTTTAATATCTCCTGAAATCCAATCAGGTAAAATAGATACAAGTAGATCTGAACCGACTTGGACCAATTTTTTCCCTAGTACTTCTGCTTGCGGAGGCCAGGGTTCGACGGTGACTTCTTTTTGGGCAATGATTGGTCCGTGGTCCATTTCAGAATCGATTCTCATGATACTTACACCGGTATTTTTAATATTATTTAAAATAGCGCCTTCGATAGGACAAGGTCCACGAAACTTTGGTAAAAGAGACGGATGAATATTCAGTGTTTTATATTGTGGTATGTTTAAAATAGCATCGGGAATTATTTTTCCATAAGCCATAACTATAAAGACCTCACAGTCATATTTTTTTAGATCTTGGATAAAGTCCTCATCTTTAAGTTTGTAAGGTTGAAGTACTGGTATGCTATGTTCTAAGGCCCAAGTTTTTACGGGTGAGGGAGTCAGTATCATTTTTCTTCCACGTGGTCGATCTGGCATTGTTAC